>JBKJRF010000148.1:0-5629 GCA_046594825.1 Methylotenera sp. | reverse complement strand
GTTAACTGCTAATTTGCATGCACAATGTGAATTAGATTGGCTAACTATGCGTGAACCAGCGCCTATTCCAGTGTTTTAACATCATGAATTATCAAATTATCAAATCATGCAAAATATTAATGGCTCTGTTCGTTAGCCTAATAGTAATTGCGTTTGCAATAGAGGTTGAAGCGGCAGCGAATGATAACTTAGGCCGATTGTTTACTCGCCCTAACGAGCGCAGTAAACTTGATTATTTAAGGCAAAACCAAAAATTAAAAATTGTTAATCCACAAAATGAACCACAACCAGATGTGATGACAAGCGACATTCCAGTCGAGCTGCCAGACCCCATCACCCTACAAGGTTACGTGAAACGCAGCGATGGTACAAAAAGCACCTTATGGATTAACAATCAAGCTGTGCAAGAAGATAGCACCGTAGATAATGTAAAAATAGGACGTTTGAATCCGCATGGTGGTTCTAAACTAAATCAAGGTTCTGATGGGTTAGATATAAAAATTCCAGCGAGTGGTAAACATATTCGACTCAAAGCAGGCCAAGTATATGAACCTGACACTAATCAAATCAAAGAGCTTAAAACGGTAGAGAAAGAAAAAAGGCTGAACTTAGAAGAAACCGGTGTGATTGATGATAGTACATCACTCACAGACCAGATCGACCGTAATGCTCAATAGGTCTGGGCGAATATGGCTCAAAAATTTAACTTTATTTCTAGAAGCGGTAACTTAAGACTAAGTCAAAAAGGTGTGGTACTCATTTTTTTTGCTTTTATCTTAGGCCTAGCTGCTGCTGCATATTTATTAAAAGCTTTTAATATTACCAATCTGCAAGCAAATCAAGATAAGAGAGCGTCCTTAATTTTAGCAAATGCAAAAGAAGCGATTATTGGCTACTCACTTAGCAGAACGGGGGCAGGTGAGAGGCCAGGAGATATGCCTAGGCCAGACTATTTCGCATCTACTGAAACGCCTGCCAACTATGATGGTGAAACAGATGGAGGTTGCTTAGATGCAACTAGTGCTAATGGCTTACCTCTTATTAGTAGTGGTAGCAATATGCGTTGTTTGGGGCGATTGCCTTGGAAAACAATAGGCATGTCTAACCTCATCCCCACACAAAATGATACTTTAGGAAATATGCCATGGTATGCAGTTTCCGCTAATTTAGTCGACCCCACTTGCATGAAAACAATTAATCCAAATGTTTTGAATATGGTGTACACAAGCTATCAATGTAATTCAACTACTAACCTGCCTCATCCATGGTTAACGGTCAAAGATGCGCTTGGGAATATCATCAGTAACCGAGTGGCTGTGGTTATTATCTTGCCTATGTCTTCAATTGGGGCACAATCTAGGCCTGGGTCGCCATTAGCTGGCATTACTAGCTATTTAGAAGCTGGTAATAGTGATTTTGATAATGTATTCACACTTTCAGCTACTAACTCTTTGTTTAATGATAGGTTGGTTTTCATTACAATAGATGAGCTTATTGCGGCAATAGGCCGTAGAGCTTCATCAGACGCTAGCATGTTAGTTAAAAAGTATCAGTTAAAAAATACTCATTTCCCATATGCGGCTCCCTTAGGATCTATGCTAAACAACCATATTTCCTCAGGATCAAATACTAAAGGCATGGTACCGATTGATGTCACAGATACTTGTGGTTGTACTTCGTCAACTAGCTGCAGCTGCAGTTTCAGCCCGATTACAAGTGTGGCTTTTACAAGAGTTAGTGGCACAGCATGGACTTCTAGCACGGGATGTTCACGATCAGGTGCTACCTGCACTTGTACTGGTGCAGGTAGTTGCACCAGAGGCACACGAACATTTAGTTGCACCGCTAGCGGTTTATGTACACATAATGTAACAGGCACCACTAACACGTATACTTACTCAGTCCCTCAATATGCCGATGTATATTCGTCGAATGCAGGATGCGCAGTTAGTAGTAATCAAGCTGTTTGTATGAGCGCAGGACAGTTTACAGTTGGGTTAAAAGAGCCTACTTGGTTTAAAGCAAATCTTTGGGAGGATTATCTATATTATGAATGGTCGGCAACACCTAACATACAGTTGGGTGCCAGAAGCGGTTTAAGTGCCATATTAATTAACGCTGGTAATACAAACGTTAGCGAAATTGGTCGGGTGCAGAATCGCCCATCATCTGATATACGTGACTATTTAGATAGTACTGAAAATACCAATAACGACACTATCTTTGACACAAGCAATAAACAAAAAACTATTAATTACAACGACCAACCTTTTGTAATATCACCTTAATGAGAACAAATATATATAAATTTCATAACTCAGGCTTTTCACTTGTGGAAATGGCCGTAGTGCTAATTATTTTAGGCTTCGTTCTAGGCGCTTTACTTTTGCCTTTGCAAGCACAACGCAACCAGTTGTTTCAGTCTCAAACAGAAAGTACTCTAGAAGTTGCTAAAAAAGCTTTACTGGGATATGCACAGTCACAAGGACGGTTACCATGCCCAGCAATTTCTACAAGCCATGGACTGGAAGAGCCTGTTGGTGGAGGGGTTTGCACAGTCAGTGTTGGAGTTTTACCTTCCGCAACATTAGGTGTGCAGCCGACTGATAGCGATGGGTTCGCATTAGATGGTTGGAATAACCCAATTCGATATGCTGTGACCCAAACAAACAATGCGGGCGTGGTAACTCCTCTTCCTCCTTTTACAACTACAAATGAAATGTCGAACCAAGGAATTGCAAATTTACAGCCAAACTTAAGAGTATGTGCTACCTCTACTGGAATTACTGCTTCTAGATGTTCTGGCGGTACAGAAGCCAATTATTTAATTAACAATGCAGTGGCAGTGATTTATTCAATTGGGGCAACTGGTTCACAAGCTACAGGGGGTGCAGATGAAAATGCTAATTTGGATACAGATCCTGTATTTGTGAGCCATGATGTTCGTAGCAATGACCCCAATGGCGAGTTTGACCATATGTTGGTGTGGATTTCGCCCTACGTACTCTATAACGCCATGATAGAAGCAGGCCAGTTACACTAAATTATGAACGATAATCAACTTTTACGTTATAGCCGCCATATCTTATTACCGCAGATTAGTTATGAAGGCCAAGAGAAACTGGTTAATAGCCATGCTTTAATAGTGGGTGCTGGTGGATTGGGCTCACCAGTAGCTTTATATTTAGCAGCAGGAGGTGTAGGGACACTGACTATTTGTGATTTTGATATAGTGGATTTAACTAATCTGCAGCGTCAAATTGTGCATACTACGCCAGCTGTCGGAACCAATAAAGCCATTTCTGCGCAACAAACTTTGTTTGAAATTAACCCAACTATTACGGTGAATACTGTTTGCGTAAAGTCGACAGAAGATGAGTTTGCCGCATTGGTTTCTCAAGCAGATGTGGTCATTGATTGCAGTGACAACTTTGCCACGCGTTATACCTTAAATAGGCTGTGTGTTAAGCATAAAAAACCGCTGGTATCAGGTGCCGCTATTGGATTTGAAGGGCAGCTGACGGTTTTTGATATGCGCTCTGATACTAGCCCTTGTTATCACTGTTTGTTTCCAGATTCCAGTGAAATTACTGGTGAGAATACTGAAATGCGCTGTGCCGAAAATGGCGTATTTGCGCCACTAGTGGGCATGATAGGTACAACGCAAGCAGCGGAAGCGTTAAAGTTGTTAATGGGTATTGGTGAGAGCTTGCAAGGGCGTTTACTATTGCTAGATGCACTGTCTACAGAGTGGCGCACTATCAAGCTGAGTAAAGACCCAGCTTGTTTAGTTTGTTCTCCTTAGATTAATTGATAAGCAGATCTACTTTCCACCCATTAAGCTCTTAACTGCACCAACCAAGTCGCCTGGCATCACAATAACTTTACTGTTTTCAGAAGCGGACATTTTCTGCAAAGCGGTAATGTAGCGATCACCTAATAAAAACATCGCCGATGCATTATTTTCTTTTACAGCTTCGGTGATGAATTTAATCGATTCAGCAGAGGCTTTTGCTGCCACCATCTGTGCTTCAGCATCTTTACGTGCTGCCTCTAAACGCGCTTCAGCGTTTAAGATAAGCGATTGTTTTGCACCTTCAGCTTCTGTCACTACAGCTACACGTTCACGCTCGGCTGCTGCTTGCCGTTCCATGGCATCTTGCATGTTCGGTGAAGGCTTGATATCTTGAATTTCAACGGACTTTACGGTTAAGCCCCAGTCTTGCGCTTCATCGGCAATCGCTGCTTTTAGCTCAGCTTTAATACGGTCGCGTGAAGTGAGTGCTTGATTCAAATCCATGCCACCGATAATTGAGCGTAAGCTGGTTTGCACCATATTTCGCATGGCTTCACGGAAGTTCTCAATACCATATACCGCACGTTCAACGTCTGACACCCTAATGAACGAGATTGCATTAGCCAAAATCACAGCATTATCGCGGGTAATTACTTCTTGTTCAGGCACTTCTAAAATAATGTCTTTAGTGGTGACTTTATAGCTTACCTTTGTAAATATTGGGTTAATCACATGTAAGCCTGGGCTTAGTACGCCGGCAAATTTCCCCAGCCGTTCTACCACCCATTCTTCGCCCTGCGGCACAATACGTACGCCTTTGATAATTGCAACGATAACTAAAAATATGAGTATTAAACTAACTTCGGTCATGGTATTTTCCTAGTAAGACTTTTGTTTAAAAGATGAATTATTTTTTTGAAATACGTAAAGTGTTACCAACCACTGCTACCACAGCTGCATCGCTACCTTGTTCAATCGTTTCATCAGCAATCGCAATCCATTCTCGGCTACCCATTAGCCCTTGTGCAAAGCGAATCTTGCCATTCTCTTTAAGCGTTACGGTTTCTATCACTGTGCCTACACGTCCAATTTCTTCACCCTTTGCTTGGCCTATACGTGAATGTGTTTCAGTTTTCTTGTAATTGAATCTCCAAATAGCGAGTGAACCTAGCGACAATATGGCATACATCACATATTGTATGGCTTGTGGCATATTAGGTAGTAACCATGTTGCTACGGCAACACATAGGCCTGCGACGCCAAACCAAAGTATATAAAATGTACCGGTCGCCATTTCAACGGCTAGTAACACTAGGCCTATTGCGCCCCATATCCACATTGTATCTATCATGTTAGCCTCATTTTTACTGTGCAAATTTTCAAATTATCATAACATTATTGACTAGATTAATGCCAAATACTGAACCGTAGCTTGCTACAACTACTCATATTTCATTGAATTACATTTTGGAATAATGACCTGACTACCAATATATCGTTTGGTTTAAGCGAGATTGATGTATTAAAGTTATCTGAAGGTCAGATTAAACGTTCTGACGAAATACAGCATATATGACGAAGCATAGCTAACACGATTAAAATGGCACAGAATTGAACAATAAAATGTTAGAGTTTAAAAAAAGTGGCCGAAAGTTAATATTGGCTCTAGCCAACAGGAGTTATTTTAGCGATGAATGCACAAAAACTAACAATTCCTTGCGACCGAGATGAGCGCTTACATTACATTAAGCGGCAGTTTTCTTTAGCTAAAGGGCCGGATTTAGAAGCTCTGTGGGCAGGTGGGCGACTAAATGCACTTAAAAAACTCAATAG
>JBKJRF010000072.1:0-13298 GCA_046594825.1 Methylotenera sp. | reverse complement strand
ATTGGCATAACTTATATTACCTGCCAGTTGTAGCTTGATTGGTGCAACTGTTACTTCTTGCCCTAAATCACGAAAGTCATTGGAAGCGCCTTGTGCTTCAAAATATGCGCCGAAGCGCAAGTCTTGGTGTTCTAGGCCTAATAACCATTGTGTGCCGCCGCCCAATTTTTTTTCATTGCTACCAGCTGCTGCGAATCTGCCCAGCAGTTGAAACGGCAATGCAGTTACTGCACCAAGTTGTAGTAAATCTAGTTTAGAAGTGGCTGCTGTGCGGCCTTCTAGCGTCAGGCTATTATTAAGACCGTGCCGCCATAAACCACCAGCAAACTCTGGGCCATAGTTAGCATTGGCCGTACCTAAGTCGCGCCGCACACTACCTGCTTCTATGCTCCAGTCATTAAGTCCGGCAGCTAGGAGCTGACTATTAGTGAAAAATGATTGCACAATTACGGTTTCACGTCCCAATAGGTCCCGTACAACAATTCGTGCATCACCATTACCAGTCAATATAGGAAAATTATCAAGGGCAAATGGTCCAGTGGGTACGTTGGAAGTTTGGCGCAATACATCGTTAACATACAATTCTACTGTAGAGGGTGCAGCAGATAGCCCTGTTAAAGCAGGCAAAGGTTGGCTAACGTAACCTGGCGTCAGGGCAAAATTGGTGCCAAATCGGATGCCGCCGTAATAAACATTTCGGCCCAGCATGCCAATGCGTGTACTGGTATCGCCTAGCCAGAGGGTGCGATTAAGTTCGGGAAGGTCTTTGGTGAATGTGGTTTCCAGTCTAAGCCATTCAGATTTTGTGCCCAGCGTATTATCGTTAGTGAGGTTACGAGCGCTGGCACTATTGGTCAATACGCCTAGCCCAGTGGATACGCCTATCTCAGTTAACGCACTCAAATCCTGTACAGTAGGCGCAGCCTGTAGATAAGATTTTGAGTAGTTGAGGTCGTAATTGAAGAATACACTGGGCAATACAGGACTGATCACGGGTCGTTTTGAAATAGCACCCGCTAGTCGGGTTTCTGAAAAAGATTGTGGAGAGAACAATAAATCTAACGACTGGTTAGCGAAGTCTATTTTTGCATTAAAGCCGGGGACTGCGGATAAAGGCCAGTATTGTTGACCTTTGAATTCAATCGCTTTGGTATCGGCGTTGACTATTATTCGCCACTCTCCAAATGCATCGCGCTCTACATACAAAGTGCCAGCGCGTTCAACAAATAGCCAAGTGCCGCTTTTGGCGCCATTGATAGTGACTTCCATCGGGAGGATGCGATCACCAGTAGTAATAGGCTTTTCCGTAACTGATAGAGCTTTTGGATCAGCGGTGGCGATACCAACACACATTAGCAATAGGAGTGCGAGTAAACCAGAGTGGAGCTTTGAACTCAAAGAGAAACCTAATTGGCAATAGTCACTTCATACGTTTCCGTTGTCCCGTCATCAAGGGTGACTGCCAGTTTGGCCGTTCCCGTAGTAATGGGAGTATCTTCGCGCTTTATACTGAAACTGCGCTTGATGTTAGGTAAAATGTAACCACCTATTTCGTTGCTGGCAAGTTTGTCGCCGGCGCTGTTCTTAAGCTGAATCGTAGTTGGATGAGAATAGGCATTGCCAGTATTTTCACATACTGCATTGATAGTATTAGCTGTTACTCTTTCTGCAGTGCAGTTCAATTTTGCTTTAGCACCAGCTGGAGTAATGAAAACTGGCATAGAGAAAGCTAATGCGATTTGCAGTTGTAAATCTTGTTTCGCTGGTTTGGCTTCTGGAATTTCGCGCACAATCATGCGATAAGTAAGTTGCTCTGTTGATTTGGTAGGACTTAAGCGTGCCAGACGTACAACCTGACGTGATTTAGGCGCCATTTTGATGATGGGCGGTGCTAAAAACATATCTTCGGTTAAGGTGAGTTCGTCCTGACCATCTGGCTTTTGTTTCCACAGATACAGGTCAGCCTGCATGACTAGCTCTGTATCACCATCGTTGGTAATGGTTACTGCAACAGCTCGATCTTTGGGGACCATATAAATCCGCACTGGCGTGACAGAAAAAACACCCGCCCAAACAGGTGTAACTAGGCTAACTGTTAGTAAGCCCATCAAACTAGTGATGATAAGTGGTTTCAGAGGTAAGCGGAATTTTTGTACTAGATTCATTGATTTATTTACCAGTCTACTAACATTTCAAGATAATCCCGATCTACCAAATTAACTACACGCCATGATGTAATGGTGCCTGCGCCCGTGTAACTATCTACAGTTCCCAGAAGATTACCACTGCGGCTAGCCTGCAAAAGATAGCGATAAGCTCCGCCATGCATGGGCGACCAAGGCACGCTGGTTCTACCAGGTGATATATCTACCACTGCACCGGTAGCGCACACCACGGTGACAGTAGCACCAAATGATCCAGGCGCGTTAGTGCTGCGACAGAATGCTGAGTTTTGGGTGGTGTTTGGACTAGCACCAATCGCTTGTAAGTTAACGGTTACTTTGAAATGACCACTTACTTGCGCGGCATTAACGGTTAATACAAATAAACCAAGTATAACTGCCAGCATATAGCATATAGCAGTATTAACTTGGCATATCAATAATCGTGGCAAATGCATCATTATTAAGGATTCAACCTGACAGCAAAAATACTGTGCTTACAGCTTTAGTTTAGTAATTTACAGTCAATATTCGTACTTGTGTTTGTACACCAGTAGCGGTAGTACCAGCTTGGTTAGCTGCCATTGTGCCTGCAATAGTATATGGACGGCTGTCTGCGGTACCAATACTGACAGAGCTTGCTGCTGTGCCTGCAGTAGTTGTGCCTGGGGTAGCTGTAATATTATATTCTAGGCCCGCAATCACACCAGCACCAACTGCGGTAGCAGCTGCGGCGGCGCCAGTAGAACCAATCCCTGCAGTAGTGTCAAAGTTTGCAGTTACACCAGTCAGACCACGTGTACATGTTAACGTTGCAGTCGTCGGCGTAGCTGTCTGTGCGCCTGCCTGAAAAGCTGTATAAGTACCAAATGCAAGATCGCCTATAGTTGCCATAGTACAAACGGAGGTTAAAGTTACGGTAACATTGAAAGGTTGAGCAACTGTAGCTGCATTTGCAGCAGGCATCGTGGCAACTAGTAATGTGATAGAGGTTAGTAAAGTAGCAAAAATTTTTTTCATGTCAGTTTCTCTTTATGAATTAATACAATTAATATATTTTAAATTCGAAATTGCGTCAGTATTGACGGCTATAAATCGATTTAAACAATACACACTAAGTAGACTGCAACTTTTATACCAAATCTCATTCATTGGCTAACATGACTAGGCAGATGTTTTCTGTTCTTATCATTTTCAATTTGACACTATCAAGAAAACTATTATATAGCAATAACTTATGTTTGTTATTTCATCTGTATTTTAAAGTTCAGCGATGAGGGTAATGAACTGTAATTACTAGTTGAGTGACCGTATATGGGTATATTTAGATAAGTATACAATGATAGATTATCGTCATTAACTGTCGAAGCGCTGTATATGCAAGACGTCATGATGCTCCGATTTAATTACGCTAAGTTATAATCATAATTCTTTAATAAGCCATTTAATATTCAATTTCATGCGCCAGATCACTCATCAAATCAGTATCAAAACTCAAGGTCGCAAGCTTTACGACATTACGCCACAAGTTATAGATTGGGTGAACAATAGTGGTTTGCAGAGTGGTCTAATTACTTTATATATTCAACATACTTCAGCCAGCCTACTGATTAACGAAAATTATGATCATGATGTATTGGTAGATATGGAAGCATTTTTTAATCGCCTAGTGCCAGATGGAGACACATTGTTTATTCATACAGTTGAAGGGCCTGATGATATGCCAGCCCATGTACGTACAGCGCTGACACAAACAAATTTGTCGATTCCGCTAATTGATGGCAAAGCAGCTTTAGGGCAATGGCAAGGCGTATTTTTGTATGAACATAGACATGTGGCAAGTTTGCGCAGAGTGATATTTCATTTGATTGGCGAATAGCTCCTAGTGTTTGAGCGTAGACAACGGTTGAGGTTAGAGAGAGCATTAAATGATAATGAGCTCAACTTATTAAAGCCTTATTTCCAATCGCGCACCTTAGATTTAGTCCGTATTGTTGAAGGTCATGTGCCGTTTTGGTTACATAAAAGCATGTGTGCGGTAGTATTAAAGCACCGGATTTATCTTCGCGCAGAACTTGATAAAACCAGCTTTTATGAGCCAGCAAGTTATAAATCTGGGGTTCATCAAACTAGTTTTGCTGCTAGTGTTGAGTTGTTGGCACATGAACTCACTCATGTAGAGCAGTATTTGTCAGGTATGACTATCATTAAATACTTATGGGCTTCGCGTCACGGCTACTGGAAAAATCCCTATGAAGTCGATGCGTATGCAAAAGGCATTTTTGTTCGTAAGCAAATATTTTCAAGTGATATCAATAAGACTACTATACAACCCATAAAAGCCACATAATTTATTTGTTTAGGTAATGCTAATATCGCGACTAAGTTGGTAATAGTCTATGGATTAGCACACTAGTTTTAACTACTTGCCTATATTTGTAACTTAGAAAATCTGAGAAATATTACTGGTACTAGAGTAGCAAATAATCCGATATTAAGCCACCGAGCTAAAATTTATCCATACCAAACATTGACTATCCAGCTTAAAATATTTTGCATGACAGGCTATTGAAGTTTATTGATATTATGTAGTATCTAATTTATATCGTATTCTAGTTGCACAGTATTGAACTTAAGCTAAAATACAGATTAATAGTTCATGGGTTTAATCATAAGCTTTAATGAATTTTCAGGTTTACTTCACTACTAAACTTAATTTTTTCAATATTTTTAACTAAATTTTAACTCTAAAAAGGAAATACTATGTCTGTACTTTTACGCTCTATGTTGGTATTAAGTGTTGCTGGTTTGTTGATAGCCGGTTGTGGTAAAAAAGAAGAGCCAGCACCGGCTCCAGCCCCAGTTGCTGCACCAGCTCCAGCAGTAGTAGAAGCCCCAGTAGAAAAAGCTGGCGGCGGTGGTTATGAGCCAACACCTGAAGAGCGTGTACCAGGCATTACAATTGATGCTGCGGCACCAGCAGCTGATGCTGCACCAGCGGAAGCAGCACCGGCTGCAGAAGCAGCACCAGCAGCTAAGTAGTTAGTAAAAAATTTGTAATATTAGTAAATAGGCATCAATAAAAAAGCACGCATTAGCATGCTTTTTTATTGACATAGCTTCTGTCATGTCTGATCAACCAGTAATCTAATTGACGCTACTCCAGCTAAGTGGGTCGAAAGGTTTGCTTTGGCGACGTAATTCATAATAAAGGCCATTTGTTTCATTGCCACCGCTGTTTCCTACTGATGCAATTGCGTCACCTGCACGTACAGAGTCACCCACTTGCTTCAACACGGCTTGGTTATTACCGTATAAACTCATGTAGCCATCGCCGTGATCCACAATAATCAAGTTTCCAAAACCACGTAACCAATCGGAAAATACCACGCGTCCGTTAGCTACAGACTTAACCTCTGCACCTTCACTGGCTTTAATAAACAAGCCTTTCCAAGAAATGCCGCTATCTTCGCGACTGGCGCCAAAGCGATTAGTGACATCGCCACGCACCGGAAGGCGAAGCTTGCCCTTAAGTGCAGCAAAGTTGGTGCCTGTAAACTCATTGCTGGGTGTGGTGTTATTGGAAATAGTCTGCCTAGGTTGCTTGGTATCTTCAACAACATCTGTGTTATTGGTTGTATTGGAAGGGGTATTTTTTTTCGCAGTATTTTTAGAAGGTATGTTTTTAGGTTTAGGCGGAATAATTCTCGCCAAACGCTGCACTAATTCAGATAATCGCTTTTCATCACGAGTTAACTTTTTGATTTCACTACGTTGTGCGGCAATCTGTTGCGATAGCGTGCTTACCACTTTGGATTTTGCTAGCTTTTGTGTTTCTAAAGCACGCCGTTCTTCAATTTTCTTTTGTTTTAACTCAGCTACTTTTTTGAGTGCTGAAGCTGTTTCATCATTTAGCTTGTTGAGTTTAGTTAAGTTGCCTTGCATTTTACTAATCAGTGCAGCACGCGCTTTCGCAATATAAGAGAAATAATGTACGTCGCGCGCAATAGTGCTTGGATGCTCACTTTGCAAAATCATTTGCACATAACTTTGCTGGCCGTGAATATATTGCTGATAAAGCTGGCTGCTTAATATTTTTTGTTGTTGAGATAAGTTTTGATTAGTGGCGATTGAATCAGCTTGTAATTGAGTGAGTGTTTTTTTATTTTGTTGTTGTTGATGGTTAATATCAAATAGTTTTTTATTGGCTACGCTGATAGCTACTTCACTTTCCTTTAGCGCATCCGCAGCGTCTTTATGTGCTTCTTGTGAGTTATCAAGTTCTTTTTTGAGCGATTCCAGTCGTTCTTGAACATCACTTAAGTTTTGTTTGGAGTTTTGTTTCGATTGCTCAGATTTTTTAGCCGCAAGCGCACATGGCATATGAGAAGCTAATAACGCCGTCAGTGCTATGCATAACGCAGTTTGAGTAAAGCGACTTATATAATGAATGTGACTTAATAGCGGGTTGTTCAAAATAACCAATTACTCAGTGTGCGGATGATTTAGTGCAATATGAAATGCACATATTATTGAAAATTAACAATACTTTTTCCTGTCATTTCAATTGGTTGTGGAACCCCCATCATTTTCAGTAATGTAGGCGCCAAATCAGACAGCGCACCATTTTCCATGAGAATGGCTTTTCGACCAATGTAGAAAAATGGTACTAAGTTAGTAGTATGTTGCGTATGCGGTTGATTGTTTTCCTTGTCAAACATCACTTCTGCATTGCCGTGGTCTGCTGTAATAATCACTTCACCGCCTATGCTTTGCATGGCTTTTACTACTCGTCCAACACAAGTATCCAATGTTTCAATGGCTTTAATTGCTGCTTGCAAATCACCAGTGTGACCCACCATGTCACCGTTCGCATAGTTGCAAATAATGGCATTATATTGGCGGCTTAAAATTGCCTCCTCTAACTTCTCTGTCAGTTCAAATGCACTCATTTCAGGTTGCAAGTCATAAGTGGCTACTGCTGGTGATGGCACTAAAATTCGGTCTTCGCCAGCAAACACGGTTTCTTCGCCACCGTTAAAAAAGAAGGTCACATGTGGATATTTTTCAGTTTCTGCAATACGTAGCTGTGTTAAACCTACGCTAGAGATATATTCGCCAAAAGTATTTTTAACTGCGTGTGGTGGGAAAATAGCTGTAGCTTTGCCTTCTTTCACATCGTGCATGGTCAGCGTGAAGTAGCCTGATAATTTAGGTACATGCCTGCGATTAAAGCCTTCAAAATCCTCATTTAAAATAGCATGTGTAAGTTGGCGTGCGCGGTCTGACCTGAAGTTCATGTAGACCACTAAGTCACCATCTTCTAGTTTGATGGGTGCTTCATCAGGCTTGCGTATGGCAGTGCATTGTACAAACTCATCATTTTCGCCACGTGCATAGGCTTTTTGTAAGGCTTCACTAGCACTGGCCTCAGTAAATGCACCCATGCCTTCAGTAATCAAAGCATAGGCAGCTTCTACACGTGGCCAGCGTTTGTCGCGGTCCATGCTATAAAAACGACCACTTACGGAGATGACCTTACCTACACCTAGTGCTTTTATCTTAGCTTCCAGTGATGCAATAAATGGTGCGGCGCTAATAGGCGGTGTATCTCGGCCATCTAAAAATGCATGTACATAGACTTTGCTTAAGCCTAATTTGACAGCCATTTCTAGCATGGCATGAATGTGTGATTGATGGCTATGTACACCGCCATCAGATAAAAGTCCAAAAATATGTAAGGCTTTATTATTGTTTTTGATATTCAACAATGCTGCTTTTAATGCGGCATGCTCGAAAAAATCGCCATTCGCAATACTATTATTGATGCGCTCGAAGTCTTGAAACACCACACGCCCTGCGCCGATATTGAGATGCCCAACTTCGGAATTACCCATTTGCCCATCGGGCAAACCTACGTAATGCTCAGAGGCATTAATCAGCGTATGCGGATATACTTTCCAAAAAGCATCTAAATTAGGTTTACGTGCCAGTGCAATGGCGTTATCTGACGTTTCTTCACGGTAACCAAATCCATCTAAAATGAGTAGGCATACTGGGGTAATGTTCGCGGCGGGTAGCATAATATTCAGGCTCAATATTTACTTGGAAAATTTAATAATAATGCCACTATTTTAGCTTATAACCCCGTAAAATCTGCTTATAAATTTAGTTTCATTGCTTCGTTTATTTTGTGAAACATTTATATTAAAGCTGTATTGAATATCGTGGCCTATGTCGCCATGTTAAACCTACTAAAACCTGAGAGGAATTGTGTGGATTTTATTAGAAGTAATATATTGTTAATTGGCTTGGCGGTTGGATCTGCCTTCATGTTGTTGTTACCTATGTTCAAAAAGAGTGCGGGTGGAGTGCCTAATTTAAACGGTACTGAAGCCGTTACCCTAATTAACCGTTCGCATGCACTAGTGTTAGATGTACGCGATGATGCTGAGTTTGCTACTGGGCATATTGCCGATGCTATGCATATCCCCCTTGCTAATTTGGAAGCACGCTTAGGCGAGCTGAAAAAATATAAAAATAAAGCGATATTGGTCAATTGCCAGCGTGGTACACGTTCTGCAAAGGCGTGTGATATTTTGCGTAAAGCAGAGTTTACGCAAGTACATAATTTACAAGGTGGTTTGCAAGCGTGGGTCGACGCTAAATTGCCTATCGTTAAAAACACTGGTAACTCGCCTGCAAAAGCTGCATCTAAATCTACTACCAAGAAAGTGCCAGTAAATGCAGTCGCTGCGAATGACGAAATTGCAAAAGAGCCAAACTAATGCCTAATATCACCATGTACACCACAGCGGTGTGCCCGTATTGCATCAACGCAGAGCGCTTATTAGCGAGTAAGGGCGTGGCAAACATCAATAAAATCCGAGTTGATTTGCAGCCTGAACAGCGCGTTGAAATGATGACAAAAACAGGGCGCCGTACGGTACCGCAAATTTATATCGATGATCGCCATATTGGCGGCTTTGAAGAGCTGCGGGCGTTAGATTTAGCGGGTGGGCTAGACCCATTGTTAACTATGTGATTTGTGTATTTGTATTCTATGTTTTTAAACCTAAGCCACGTAAAGGCTAATTTACTAAATTCTGCTAAAATGACGCCTTTGCAAAGTAGTATCTTATTCAATTAATCCCTTATTTAAGTAGAAAATTATGGCACAAGAAGATAACAACGCAGCAGCAGAACAAGACAACTCAGCACAAGCTGCAGGTTTTAGCATTGAAAAAATTTACGTTAAAGACGCTTCATTAGAAATTCCTAATGCACCACAAATTTTTACTGACCGCACTCAACCGCAAGTCAGCATTGAGTTGGGTAACTTTGCACAAATGCTTGAAGATGGCGTATTTGAAGTGGCTATCAAAGTGACTGTGACTTCAAAAATTGAAGATAAAACTGTGTTCTTAGTTGAAGTAACGCAAGCGGGTATTTTCCAAATCCGTAACGTACCAGAAGAAAGTCTTGAAATGATCGCTGGTATTACTTGCCCAAATATCTTGTTCCCTTATGCGCGCGAAACTGTTTCAGACTTAGTGGTACGTGCAGGTTTCCAACCAGTATTGCTCAATCCAATCAACTTTGAAGCGTTGTTTGCACAACAAAAACAACAGCAAGCAGAGCAAGCGGATGCAGCCCCAAAACACTAAGAATTTTTTCTTAGGGTTAGCGCTAGCGTTTGTGTTAGGGCTAATGCCTATGTCGGTATTAGCCCTAGAGTTTCGCTCAGTTGCTGTTCCTAAAGCAATACTTTATGACGCGCCTTCTGATGCTGCTAAAAAAGTCTTATTACTCAGTCAATATTATCCCGTTGAAATTATCGTTAACTTAGGTGATTGGCTTAAGGTCCGCGATGCAAAAGGCAGTATAAATTGGGTAGAGGCAAAGCAGCTGTCAAATAAACGTACAGTATTGGTTAGCGTTAACCATGCAGAAATCAGGCAAGGGCCAGACTCAAGTTCTAATTTAGTAGCTACGTTAGAAAAAGATGTAGTGCTCGAAGTGACAGAGGCGCAACTCAATAATGGCTGGATTAAAGTCAAACATCGAGATGGTGCTGCAGGTTATATTTTAATTTCGTCTACCTGGGGTTTTAATTAAATGGCGAAAGCTGATTCAAAGAAAATTGCAGTGTTAGGTGCGGGCGCTTGGGGCACGGCGTTGGCAATGAACATCAGCCAGCGGCATCATGTCTCACTTTGGGCACGTAATGCGGGCCATGTGTCTGGCATGCGTAAAGCGCGTGCTAACCCTTTGTATTTAGGTGATTTTAAATTTAATGATAATTTGCAAGTTGAAGATGATTTGCAAGCTGCGCTAAATGGTGCGGATTTAATTCTTTCGGTGGTGCCAACCGCGGGCTTTAGAGCCATACTGCAAAACATTAAACAGCTTGGTTGTAAACTCCCAATTATTTGGGCACACAAAGGTTTAGAGCCGCATTCGGCAAAGCTACCTTATGAAGTTGCGTTAGAAGAGTTAGGCGACTCTAAAATTTCAGGTCAGAACTGGGGTGCGCTATCAGGCCCGAGTTTTGCTGCTGAGTTAGTACGTGGTCTGCCAACTGCAGTAACGCTTGCCTCAAGTGATGAAGCTTTTTCAAATCAAGCGGCATTGCTCATCCATGGTGCTAATTTGCGCGTCTATAACACGACTGATGTCATTGGTGTTTCTGTGGGCGGGGCGGTTAAAAACGTGATGGCTATTGCAGCAGGTATTTCTGATGGTATGGGTTTTGGCAACAACGCTCGTGCCGCCATGATTACACGTGGTTTAACAGAAATGACACGATTTGGTATGGCCTTAGGTGCAAAGCCTGAAACCTTTATGGGCTTGGCAGGTGCGGGCGATTTGATTTTGACCTGTACAGGCCAATATTCGCGCAACCGCGAAGTTGGCTTGCAACTGGCAAGTGGTAAGTCTTTAGCTGATATTTTACAAGGCTTAGGCCATGTTGCTGAAGGCGTAAATACTACTGCAGAGGTGATTCGCCGCGCCAATACAATGAATGTCGAGATGCCGATTACCCATGAGGTCAATCAAGCGCTATCCAAAGGTAAAAGCCCAAAAGACGCGGTAATGGATTTACTAGGACGGAATCAAAAAGCTGAAAAGCTTTGGAACATCTCATAGCAACAAGCTTGTCGTTATAATTTTCTTTTACAAACCACCTTCAAAACCAATCTGTCGCCAAGCCTCATATAACAACACGGCCGCGGAGTTCGATAAATTCAAACTGCGGCTATTCGCTAGCATTGGTAAACGCACTCTATGCTCTGCTGTGAATTCATTTCGTATTTCTTCAGGTAGGCCACGGGTTTCAGGACCAAATACAAATACATCGCCAGCTTTAAATTGAATATCACTATGTCGCTTACTACCTTTAGTAGTGATTGCGAATAGTCGCCTGCCAGTCAGTGCAGCTTTGCAGTCTGCCCAGTTCTCATGTACTTTTAAGGTTGCAAATTCGTGATAATCCAAGCCTGCACGTTTGAGTTGCTTGTCTTCCAAGGTGAATCCAAGAGGCTTCACTAAGTGCAAGTCTGCACCTGTATTTGCGCATAATCTTATGATATTTCCTGTATTAGGCGGTATCTCAGGCTCGAATAAAACGATGGTAAACATAGGGTGTAATTGGGGTTTTAGGTAGTTAGAGTTCTAAGAGTATTTCAGATGAAAATCATTTAGGTAATGTGCGTGCAATTACCCAGCATTCTACATGCGCTGCACCTGCTTGTTTTAATGTTTTAGCTAGCTCATTCAAGCTAGCGCCAGTAGTCATGACATCATCAACTAATGCAATATTCAGACCTTGCAAATTCTGCTGACAGCTAAATACTCCGAGTATGTTCTTGATGCGTTCTTTGAGCGGTAAACTCGCTTGTGGCGGGGTTAGTTTAATGCGTTGGCATATGGTGTAATCTAATTGCAATTGCGCTTTTTTTGCGATGATGCGTGCAATTTCTAAGGCTTGATTAAAGCCACGTTCTTTTAGCCGCGAATGATGCATAGGCATGGGAATGATTAAATCTATTTTCTCGGCTAGTTTCTGATGAGCTAATTTTTTATCCATTAACAATGTTGCAAACATATTAGCCAGATGCAACATGTCTCTGTATTTATAGTGTTGCAACAGGCTGTTAACAGGAAAGTCATAAGTAAATAGCGCTTGTGTGATATCAAAGTGCGGGGGTGTATTTAAGCAGCTGCCACAAGTTAATCCATTTGAAAGCAAGCTGCACTGCGGGCAGTGTGGGGCATTATGCCAGGGCAGGTCGTCTAAACAGGCTTGGCATGCCCCTAACTCACCGCCATTGTGGCTTGCGCATAACACGCAATGTGGCTGAAATAGCGTCGTTGAAAACAATTGTTTAAATTTTAATCTAATGTTCAAAGTTTGCGGTATGTTTTATTGACAAGGTATAATCTATAAATAAATTTAGTTAGCACTTAGTAATACAAAGCTTATATAAAGGAACTGCAAATGCTTGAATCCGCAACACAATCCGTGATTGATACAAGTAACATCAAAGCGAATCTAGCAAAGTCATGTGATGCCACTACGGTAGACCGCTGGAGCGTAGCCGATATTGTCGCATTATTTGAACTACCGTTTGCGGATTTAATGCACCAAGCACAGACTGTGCATCGTACTAATTTTGACCCGAATGCTGTTCAAGTCAGCACATTGTTATCAATTAAAACGGGTGGTTGTTCTGAAGATTGCGGTTACTGTCCGCAAGCAGCCCGTTACCATACCGATGTTGAAGCCGAGCCATTGATGCAGTTGGATGATGTCTTGGCAGCAGCGCAAGCAGCAAAAGATAACGGCGCGAGCCGTTTCTGTATGGGTGCTGCGTGGCGTGGACCAAAACAGCGCGACTTAGAGCCAGTATTGAAAATGATCGCTGAAGTAAAAGCGATGGGTTTAGAAACTTGTGCAACCTTGGGTATGTTAAAAGAAGGTCAAGCCGAACAGTTAAAAGATGCAGGTTTAGATTACTACAATCACAATTTAGATACAGCGCCAGAGTTTTATGGTGATGTCATTACCACGCGCACTTATCAAGATAGGCTGGAAACGTTAGACCGAGTGCGTAGCGTTGATATTAACGTATG
>JBKJRF010000241.1:0-22851 GCA_046594825.1 Methylotenera sp. | reverse complement strand
GAAATAAACCACTGCACTGACTTTTACCGATACGTTGTCGCGCGAGATCACATCCTGGGTAGGTACTTCCAATACGACAGTGCGAAGATCAACCCTTACCGCCTGCTGGATGACGGGAATTAATATCACTAACCCTGGCCCCTTCACCTGCCAGAAGCGTCCAAGTGTAAAAACGACGCCGCGCTCATATTCGCGGAAGATTCGGATTGCAGAACCGATAAGTATGACAATTACTAGAATCAGTACGAAGATGCCAATCGAGCCAAATTCCCAAGTCATTTCGTATCTCCTTCACGTAACAGTGAGTGCTTCGCGAATATTCTGTCAGCCAACAAGTGGTTAGATAGATGAAGTCCGGTCATTCACTACCATTCAGATTAGTCTTCTATTCTAAAACCAACCTTGATTGTGACTTGGTAGTGGGTAATCTTGCCATCTACAATATGTCCACGAGTATCAACTAATTCAAACCAACTGATGTGCTTAACAGTAAGTGCAGCCTTGGCAATCGCATTTTTTTATTACATCACCAATGCCTATTGTTGAGCAGCCGACTAGCTCAATAAGTTTGTAAATGTGTTCAGGCATGAAATTCTCCAATCATTTTTGAAAAAGATGTGACTGCATAGCCAATCATGCGCTGTCGCTAACACTTTGTCTATAAGTGGTCGACATTGATAGGTTGAAAGGAAACTAAAGGTAGCTTTCTGCTACAAATGATATTAAGTAAAAAGCTTTACTGATGTAACTTGAATAAAAAAAGGGGCTTTCGCTCCTATTTTTTTATCATTCAGTACCATCACTGCATCGGTATCATCACAATACAACTTTCATTAATACAAGCGACACTCTGTAAGTGAATGAGTAATTATATTGATTAGTTTTTTCGCCAGAATCAATATCTGCAATAGACAAAGAATTAGCAATGGCGCATGATTAAAGTTGAATTCAAACCATTTTAAAAAGATTGGAGAATTTCATGACCGAACATATTTACAAACTTATTGAGCTAGTCGGATCTTCAACTATCAGTTCTGATGATGCAATAAATAACGCGATTGCCAAAGCTTCAATTACTGTTAAACACATGAGTTGGTACGAATTGGTTGAATCTCGTGGACATATCTTAGATGGTAAGATTGCCCACTATCAAGTCACAATCAAGGTTGGTTTTAGAATAGAAGACTAATTAGAATAGTAGTTTGGTAGCCAACCTTTTGTTAGACATATTAATAATGTTGAAGCTGAACGGAGAAACTTAATTGAAGAGTGCTAGATATACTGCTGAATTAAAGGCAGAAGCACTCAAACAAAACGCTGTTATAGTTAATCCTTTCTTAACCAACAAGCATACATCTGCGAAAGTTCTATTTTGCATGCAATCTTGCGTTTAATTGGTCAATTACTTCTGCCCAATCCGCATCATTAAGAATTTCTTCACGTAAGAATGAAGCTTGTGCGGGCGTCCAATAAGTAGCATCTGAAAGCAAAATGTTGCTCGCCAAATGGCTATGGGTTTTGATGAAGTTATCTATTGCGGACTCGTCGGATGGCAGGCCGAGTTGGGCAAAAAGATTGCTAAGAGTGTGTATTGACGCTTCCATAAATTACCTCGTCTGTAATTATTTAAGACAAAATGCTTCTAAACTCAATTTAAATGTGATTCAGGAATATAATTTACCTGTCTCATTACATCAAAGTCATCGCATAAAAGCCAGTATTAGTTACTATAACTTGTTGTAAATGCAATAATGTAATCGCAAAGTTGTATGTCATTTGCTAACCTAGTTCTGGAGGTGAAGCTAAATATGAACAGCCTATCTTCTATGAAAGGCATTCTGTTTGACTTAGATGGAGTGCTTTATATTGGTTCGCGTGCTATCGAAGGTGCGGTAGAAGCTATTGGGAAAATTCGAGATAGCGGTATACCATGCCGTTTCGTTACTAATACCAGCACCTTCTCTTTGGTATCACTGCAACAAAAAATCAATGCCTTTGGTTTTTCAATTCCTGCTAATGAGATTATTAGCGCACCGCAGGCCACTTTACTTTACCTGAAACACCAGCAAGATCCAGTTTGTCGTTTGCTATTAGCGGATGATGTAAAGAAAGATTTTAAAGGATTTCGCCAGTCGGATACTGCTGCGAACTATATCGTGATCGGCGACATTGGCGATGCCTGGTCTTATCAGTTGTTAAATGAAATCTTCAATTGCTTGATGAATGGTGCAAAACTTATCGCCATTCATAAAAATCGTTTTTGGCAAACCGAGCATGGCTTACAAATGGATATCGGTGGATTTATTGATAGCCTTGAATACACAAGCGGTGTGAAAGCAATGATCATTGGAAAACCTTCTCCTGATTTCTTTCAGATTGCACTAGATGACCTTGGACTTAAACCTAGCGAAGCCTTTATTGTCGGTGATGACATCGATGTGGATGTAGGTGGTGGGCAGCAATTTGGCTTAAAGGGTGTTTTGGTGAAAACGGGTAAATACCGGCAGAGCTATGCAGAAGTGTCAACTGTTAAACCAGACTTTCTTATCGATTCAATTGTAGTTTTACCAAGCTTACTAGGGTTGTAATCCTGCTGTATTACAACATCATTAATTAAGGAGTCTGCCATGAATGATGATATTTTCAATATGAGCATCCGTAAGCTCCTGAAAATGGTGGGAGTTTCATCCCAACACGAAATTGAACGGGCTGTAGCGCAAGCGATAACAGAGGGACATCTCAAAGGCAACGAAAAATTGCCAGCAAAAATGACGTTGATTATTGGTTCAGCGCATCTTAATGTAAGTTTTGATGGGGTAATCGATTTAGATTAGGGCTATATTTCTTTGGAATAGTTAGAGTCGTTGGGTGAGGATTCAATCCTAGGCTGGCTAACAATAGTAATTGTAATATCACCTGCTCAATGAATGCTATTGCTGCAATGGCTTCACCGCTCCGCAGTTTGCACCAATCCATCGGCCAGTGATATCAGCACGTTCATTGACTGGGTTGCCTTGCACTGTACCATCAAATTTTGTTTGTCCTGCAAAGCTTTCTGGGCTAGTAAAAGTCCCTTCTGCTGTACCGTTTCCATTCAATTGAGCGCTGGCACAAACGAAGTCTAATTTATATTTCTTCCCGATATGGCTAGCGTTTTTAACCGTACAGCCCAATTGATTTTGATAAAAATCCGGTGGATTATTTTGATTTGCCATTTCCTGCGTTATGCAAGTATTAGATGTTGCTGCGCCATTTTGGATTTGTGGCATATCAAATCCGTACTCATTGGCTAAATCTTTTAAGTTTCGCATTTGATCCGGTGGAACCTGCTGCACTAGCCACAACAGATCTGACGTTGTTGTTATTTCCCATAATCCAGGCCGCATATTGGGTTCTGCCGAATTTGCAGTTGAAACCAATAATGATGATATGAAAGCAAGCGCACGTGTGGATTTATGCATTAAATCTCCTAAACTGTTTGAAGGTACCTTATTTTCAGAAAGTGTATAACGAAGTAAGTTCAGATTATTGACGAGTCTCTATTCTCGTTAGAAATGCCAAAATTAGGCAGACGTGCCGGTAAGTGTTATTTTAGGTCGATCTTAAGTTTTGAGAAATCTCAAGTTTTATAAATACTAATAATTGAAATCAATAAATATAGGTTGTCAGTTTCAGATTATGATGTTTCTTCATTGTCAAAGGTAATTAATTAGTTTTAAGCCAGTAGGGCGGAGGTTTTGTGGGCTCAAATACTTGCATTTCTGTGCGGCTATAGCTTGTGAGTGCTTCATCGTAAGATATTTTTCCATTTTCCGCATTGGCTTTAGCAATTGGTTTTGCATATGTTAGCCATGCTGGGTTTTGATTATAGCCATTATCGTGCATACAGTTATTTAGCACTGTAGCGCGTCTGCTTAGGAGCTCTAATTTCTGGAATTCTACAATGGGGGCTTTATCGGCGATGGAGTTTTCTGCGATGCCTGCGCATTTGTCGCCAATTTTTACCAGCAACACTTGAGCAGGAGTTAGCGTTTTTATTGGTGAGTCATCCATAGTATTGAAAATCCACAACCCACCAATACTTACTAACGTTAAGATTGCAATGATATATTTCAAAGTTGATCCTGTTCGTATTGCGCTAATACTTCTTACAAAATAGGTTAATCTCTAGGGCCTAAAAAATCTAGCTTACCTAATTCAACACCGTTATGGCGCAGGATGTTATAAGCTGTAGCCACATGAAAATAGACATTGGGGTTGACCCAATTTAGCAGGTAAGCTTGGCCTTTGAATTCTAAGTTTGTGTTACGCACGGTTATCACAATATCGCGATTTTCTGAGCCTTCTAACTGAGCCGGTTTAATGCCGTCAATAAGAGCGACTGTTTTTGTAATACGTGCTTGTAAGTCCGCAAAAGTTGTTTCATCATCTTCATATTTAGGTATGTCTACACCAGCTAGACGAGCCACCGCGCCTTTGCTCATGTCCGTGGCGATTTGGACTTGGCGTGTGAGTGCGTACATATCAGGTGCAAGACGTGCATTTAAGAATATGCTGTGGTCTATTTTTTTAGCATCTGCATGGGCTTCGCCTTTTTTTAGTATCGCCGAGAGATTGGTTAACAGGCGTTTGAGCGTTGGAATTGTTGCATCATACATAGTTAACATAGTGTTGAATCCTAGAATTAGTGAGGTTTAATAACAGTTTAGTATAGTGATATTGAGACTATAAAACTCCATATGCGTTTAACGGGTATGTTTAATCAGCTTGCTAGTGGTGTTTACTTATCAGAAAATTCTTCAGTTAATATGTCTTGAATAAGTTCTAGCCTGATTAAAGGGCTATCTAGTTCTAGCATTCTTTGCTTTTGGATTAGTGGCATATTGATAATCTCACACCAACGATTTGCCACCCACGCGCAGTCTTGTAATTTATAAGGTTTGTTGATTGGCATATCAAGTTCTGCAATACCTTGCTCGCTGATGGCCTCTATCAAACGTTGAAGATGAATTTTTGTCGTTTGCAAATCCTCTGGAATCGGCATGCTGGCCTCGTTTTCAATATCTTCAACCTCGCCTATCCATAGGCCATCTTTTTGTTGCGTGGCTGATTTAACCAAAAACCTCTGCTGACCTAGGCAACGTATAGTGATAAGTCCAGCAGTAGTAACGTCAGCATCTAATATGGAGAATGAGGTGCCAACTTTGGCAAAGGGCATAATTTCTGTGTCATCCGCCATTACATCATTTTCAGCATGATTGTCTGAATATACTGCTACTACGCCAAAAGCTGTTTTTTCGCGCAAACAAGCACGCGCCATATCTAAATAGCGGGCTTCAAAGATTCTAAGCGGTAGCAATCCCTCAGGAAAAATAACCACATTTAGCGGAAATAGCGGTAAGGAATAATGTGTCATTTATATTCAATTAGACTTGGATAACGTGGTGAAAAGGTAATTAGATAATACTTCAGTTATCTAGATTTAAGTTATCAAGGTCGATTGCTTATCTTAAATTAGTTATGAAGAAAAATAAATCATTCTTCATAAATGGAAGACAGTTTCGGGCATTGCCAGTTCATTCTATGTATATACTTAATCAGCATAAAAAACCCGTAATCACTTTCTCTGCAGTGGATTACGGGTATATTAAGTGCAACTAAATTGTTGCTTTAAAGATAACTATTCCTGAACTGATGGTGGACCTTTAAAACGATTGCGTTCACCGAACATAAACCAGAATATGCCCATCACAACGAGCATAGCAATTGTTAAATACAGTACCTTTTCATTCGGTGGTTGTATGCCTACGAATACTAAAAACACACCGCCAAGTACTGCTGCAGAGCCTATCAGTTTAGACATGCCACCAAGATTAAACGGGCCTTTATGCGTCCAAGTCTTGCCTTCGGCTAATAAGCCTGCAGCCACTGGCATTACATAAGAAATATATAAAAATACCGCACAACCCGTTGATAATACTACAAATGCATCACCGTATAGTGTAGCTGCTACTGCTAATATCGCCGAAACCCAAACAGCAGCAATAGGCGTTTTTAAAGTTGGACTAATGGTGCGTAAGAAGTTGGATGCTGGTAAGCCGCCATCACGTGCAAAGGCAAACATCATACGTGAGCAAGAGGTTAAGCAAGCCAAACCACATAAGAAGTTAACTGAGAAAATACCAATGCCTAATATCGTTTTAAGGCCTTTTGGAAGTGAGCTTAACAAGGCATCAAAGAAACCTAAGCCTTGTTTTACCCCCGCAGCCAAGTCTGGTATGACAAGTACAAAAGTACAAATCATAATGTAGCCAAAAATTGCTGAATAGATGACCGAGTTAATAATGCCTTTAGGTACAGCATTAGCCGCATCGCGTGTTTCTTCTGAGGTATGGGCAGAGGCGTCAAAGCCAGTGATGGTGTAAACGGTAAGCAATAAACCACTTAAAAATGGAAACAGCATGCCTTCAGTTTTTGGCCATACACTACCTTCAGTACCTGTAAAGTTGGTAAACGTGAACAGGCGACCAAAATCTAATGGTCCTTGATGATAAGCCAGTAGCGATAAGGTAAGTACAACAGCTAGAACAAAAATCAAGTAACCAGAAACATCAGTGATTTTGGTGGTGAATTTTGGAAAACGATAAATAAGTATGGCTTGTATGGCTGTTATAGAAGCAATAAACACTGTGGTGGGTACATCAAACCCCACTAAAGGGGATATTAGCGTTTTAAAAAACGGGTCATAAACTCCGTAATTGACTGAAGCGACCACGAAAATCAAGCCCAGCAAATTAAACCAAGCCGTACACCAACCATAACCCTTACCGCCCAGAATAGAACCCCAATGATATAAACCGCCAGCCGTTGGATAAGACGAGGAAATTTGCGCCATAGATAGTGCAACGATAACGGCGAATAAAGCACCAACTAACCAACCGATACCAACAGAAGCACCCCCACCTGCGCCAAGTGCTTGTGGAAAAGCGGTAATGCCACCAGCTAAAATACAAATAATAGAAAATGAAATTGCAAAATTAGAAAAGCTGCCCATATGTCGGTGTAGCTCTTGTTCGTACCCCATTTTTTTTAGTTCTGCGGCATCTTGTAACGCTGTCGAGCTTGCTTGTTTTATGTCGTTCATTCTTTTTACCCCTTATTTATTCAATTAAATATTGCTGGATAGTAATTTGAAAATTTAAAACAAAAACATTGGCATAACCGTATTTTTTGATAGAGCTGCGGCAGATTCTATGTACAGATTTACAATAAATGCAAGTACCAATTTGCAAAAATATCCAGTGCCATCTGTCTTTTCATGAAGCGGTTATGTCTCTAAGCGTTATTTTATGCAGTTAGCCAAATTCTAAAAAATTACTTACCAGTCATTAAGTTAGTTCAGATTATTGGCGTACATAGACAATTGCCAAAATGGGATAGTGCGTTTGTTAACAAAGTTACATGATGTGCAATATCAGCGATATTTAGTAAAAGAAAAACGTTAAAACTCGGTGATTATTAATACAAAAATATTGAGTCAGCATCTTTAAAATTTAAAGGAATATTTATGAGTTCATCATTAAAAGCAACGCTAAATGGCTGGCATTTGTGGGGTCTTGCCGTCGGTTTAGTTATATCAGGTGAGTATTTTGGTTGGAGTTATGGCTGGGATAAAGCAGGTACTTTGGGGTTTTTGGTAACCTCCATTTTAATTGCGATTATGTACACCACGTTTATTTTTAGTTTCACTGAGTTAACAACTTCCATACCGCATGCGGGAGGTCCTTTTGCGTATGCACGCCGGGCTTTTGGCTCGAAAATGGCCTTTGTTGCAGGCTTTGCAACGTTAATTGAGTTTGTATTCGCGCCACCCGCCATCGCTATGGCAATTGGCGCTTATTTAAATGTACAGTTTCCTGGAGTAGACCCTAAAGCCTTTGCAATGGGGGCTTATGTGGTATTTGTTGCATTGAATATCATTGGTGTTCGAATTGCTGCCACTTTTGAATTATTTGTCACCATACTGGCTATTATCGAGCTATTAGTGTTTATGGGTGTAGTTTCACCAGGTTTTGCCATGAGCAATTTTGTAGCAAATGGTTGGGCTGGTCAAAGTGATTTCAGTGTTGCGGCGATTCCTGGCATTGTGGCAGCGATTCCCTTTGCTATTTGGTTTTTCTTAGCGATTGAAGGGGTTGCCATGGCTGCCGAAGAAGCAGAGGATCCTAAAAGAACCATCCCTAAAGCTTATATCGGCGGTATTTTAACTTTGGTTGTGTTAGCGATTGGCGTGATGGTGTTTGCTGGTGGTGCAGGTGATTGGAAAGCGCTCTCTAATATTAATGACCCATTGCCTCAAGCGATGAAAATGATTGTGGGAGAAAATAGTGGTTGGTTGCATATGTTGGTATGGATTGGTTTATTTGGCTTGATTGCTTCTTTCCATGGCATTATTCTTGGTTACTCACGTCAAATATTTGCGCTATCACGTGCTGGATATATGCCAAAATTCTTTGGTACGGTGAATGATAAGTTCAAAACGCCACATCGTGCGATTATTGCCGGTGCAGTAGTCGGCGTAGCAGCAATTTTAGGCGATAGCTTTCAATTTGCCGGACAAACACTCACGGCCAACTTGATTACCATGTCAGTATTTGGTGCAATTGTGATGTACATTGTTTCTATGATGAGTTTATTTGCTTTACGTAAAAATGAACCTCATTTAGAGCGCCCATTTACTGCTGTGGCTTATCCGATTTTTCCAGCTATTGCGTTAGGTTTAGCAACAATCAGTTTGGTTACTATGATTTATTTTAACCAACAACTGACGGTAGTGTTCTTTGGTTTAATGGCGTTAGGCTATGCGTACTTCAGCATGACACAACATCATCGTGACGCATCTGCTGATAATAAAGTGGCTGCTTAAGCTCATAAAGCCGCACTAGTATGATTTACTACTGGTGCGGTGTAAGCTATAAAGGTTATGTTTAAAGCTGCTTTAGATATAGCCATCAGAATGAAGTGAAGGGCGAGTGCATAATGGCTTATCGTTATATTATAGATACGCATACTTATCAGTTTGCGGATCTAAAGGATGTGTTGGCTAAAGCTACGCCAGGACGTTCTGGTGATTATCTGGCTGGCGTAGCCGCTGAAACTTATGCCGAGCGTATGGCGGCGAGAATGTGTTTGGCAGAGATTCCACTCAAGCGTTTTTTGGAAGAGTTAATCATTCCTTATGAAACCGATGAAGTAACGCGCCTCATTGTAGATACACATGATCAACAGGCTTTTGCTGAAATCAGCCACCTTACCGTTGGTGATTTCCGTGATTGGTTGTTGTCCGATATTGCAGATTCGGCCACTTTAAAACGTGTGGCACCCGGCATTACGCCAGAAATGGCTGCAGCTGTTAGCAAGTTGATGCGCAACCAGGACTTGATTCTGGTAGCTAAAAAATGCCATGTCATTACCACCTTCAGAAACACTATTGGTTTGCCCGGTCACATTTCCGTGCGCTTACAGCCGAATCACCCAACTGATGACGCACGTGGTATTGCCGCATCAATGTTAGATGGTTTGCTTTACGGTGCTGGGGACGCCGTGATTGGTATCAATCCTGCCACTGATAGCTTACCTGCGCTTATGGATTTGTATTACCTGGTTGATGAGGTCATCAATCAATATAATATTCCTACACAGTCCTGCATTCTGACCCATGTCACGAATCAAATTCAGCTGATTGAAAAAGGCGCGCCTCTAGATTTAGTGTTTCAATCGATTGCGGGTACTGAAAAAGCGAATAAAAGTTTTGGTATTGATATTGCGCTGCTTAAAGAAGCGCAATCAGCTGCCCTTTCGCTTAATCGTGGTACGGTAAAGAATGAGTCTGGCGGCAGCAATGTCATGTACTTTGAAACAGGACAAGGTTCGGTACTTTCTGCCAATGCCAATTTTGGGGTAGATCAACAAACCTGCGAAGCACGCGCTTATGCGATTGCACGACATTTATCCCCATTACTTACCAACACTGTAGTTGGTTTTATTGGTCCAGAGTATCTGTACGATGGAAAGCAGATTATCCGTGCTGGTTTAGAAGATCATTTTTGTGGAAAACTGCTTGGTGTGCCTTTAGGTTGCGATGTGTGTTACACCAATCATGCTGAGGCGGATCAAGATGACATGGATACCCTGATGACATTGCTCGGCACTGCTGGATTGACCTTCATTATGGGGATTCCTGGCGCTGACGATATTATGCTTAATTATCAAACCACCTCGTTTCACGATGCGCTTTATTTGCGCAAGGTGTTGGGTTTGCGTGCCGCACCAGAGTTTGAGCAATGGCTAAAAACTATGAACATTATGGATGCTTACGGGCAAGTACAGCCTGTGACCAAGGCGCATAGCATGTTGCAAAATATGCCGAAAAATTTGTTGAACGCTGCTTAATTGAGCGCTGCTTAAATTTTGTTGATATTAAACTGATGCTAATTGACCTATGAGTAAATCTTTTAAACCTATTTCACCCGCGGCGCATTTATCTGCTGAGCCTTTATCAGTAGACCCTTGGCTTCAGCTCAAAGGATTTACTCGTGCCCGCATTGCACTTGGACGCGTGGGTAGCAGCCTGCCAACGAAAGAGGTGTTAGATTTTGGTTTGGCACATGCCATGGCGCGCGATGCCGTGCATTTAGCGTTGGATGTGGATGCACTGGAAGCGGGTATACAGTCGCAGGGATTCACTACTATTAGGGTTTGTAGCAAAGCGCCGGATCGTTCAAGTTATTTGTTAAGACCCGATTGGGGGCGTAGGTTAAGTGATCAAAGTCTTGCCGAACTAGAAAGTCTGGCAGCATTGAAACATGCTACATCTCAGCCTATAGACTTTATGATTGTGGTGGGCGATGGCTTGTCTTCATTAGCTGTAGCGCGGCATGTAGAGCCCCTTCTTGCTGAAATGCGTAAATTTTTACCATTGGAATGGAAGCTAGGGCCTGTAGTGATTGCCAGCCAGGCACGCGTTGCGATAGCCGATGAAATTGGACAAGTGCTAGGTGCGCGCATGGTGGTGATGTTGATAGGTGAGCGCCCGGGGCTAAGCTCTCCTGATAGTCTGGGAATTTATCTTACCTATCACCCCAAGGTCGGTTTAAGTGATGCAGATAGGAATTGTATTTCTAATGTTCGCCCAGAGGGTTTGAATTATGCAGGTGCAGCAAAAAAACTGTTGTGGTTAGCTAAAGAAGCTGCACGACTAAAAGTATCTGGTGTTGCGTTGAAAGATGAGAGTGATATTCAGGAAGTTAGCCAAGATATAACATTGAAAGATAAGACGCTTGAGCTGGGTAAGTCGTGATTTAGTATTGGTTGAGTAATAGGCTTAAGCTGATTGGAGTCTCCTAAAGGTCGTTGACGGCAGCTCGTCAAACATCTTTTTGTATTCCTGTGAAAAATGGCCAAAATGCCAAAATCCCCAATGTGCAGCAGCTTCAGTCACAGAATTTGCCGTTTTAAGCATGGTACGAACACCATTTAAGCGTTCTGCCCTTAAATACGCCATTGGTGTGGTATTTAACAAATTTTGAAAACAGTATTGCAAAGTACGTCGGCTGATGCCAAGTTGTTTGCAAACCTCGGCTACGCTGATGGGCATATCCGCATTTTTTCTTACCAATTCACGCGTTTCAGCAATGATGTTCCAGCACTTTGCATTAGTGATGGAAGAATGGTGCGTTAATTTATCAGTAGCGTGTGTATTATCGACTAAACATTCGGTTAATAGTGAGATGACGGTTTGACTCAGCGATGCTTTGTTCTGCACATTTTCCAGCAGTTGGGGCTGGTGCCGAATCATTTCAAAAGCGCCTGCCATAAAGTCGCGTACGGCCTTGGTTTTAACATTGTCTAAATTGAGCAGGTTTGCATGTGCAATATGTTGCAATGCAAAGGTTTGGTCTTCCGCATTTAACGTGTTTAACAGCGTTTCACGTGCGACTGAAATACCACCCATCAGTAATTGTGTAGGCGAGAAAAATTCAAATCCTTCTTTACCAGAAAAAACATGCATAGAATGATGATCGCAGGCTGAGCCGCAAAACAAACCATTGCTGCTAAATTGCAGCGGCACACCTACTGCAATGACATCTTCTGGCAATTGTCCGTGCTGAAACATGCTTTGGCTGGTGTATTCAAGAAATAAATGCACGCTATCGAAACGCATTTCAGACACATAGCCTTCAAAGCGCCCTGATGAAAGTTGTGCATAATCTTGGTTCCAGCCTTGTAGTAGCGCTGCTTGTTCTGCAAAGTCACCAGTGCGCTTAAACCCTACAAATGTGGATGCAGGTTGATTTTCTGGTGATTCAATGAGGTGATGGAGTTGCATGATATTTGCATTCCGTATCAGGTAACAATTATCATGCAATAAATGCGCCAAAAAAAACAGCTTTATTTATACAAATCAAGTAGATATTTGCAATTTTACGCACAAAAAAATTGCATTAAGAAAAATATTGCACCTAAAAGAAGATGCGTTGTGGGTTGGCTTTATTTCAAGTAGAGCCACATGCTTTAAGTTTTGGGCATCTCTTCAACAAATAGGCTGAGCAATTTATTCACCTGTGGCGCAATCAGCAAAATCGCGATGAATACAATCGGCCATGCGGTGAAAAAAGCACCAAACCACAGCGCTATGAAATGTGTATGTGATTCTGAATGTAGATACATGATGATGCCGGACACAATTAATGCGGTGTTGCAAGACATCACCAGTCCAAATAGGGCGGTACGATAACGATAAGCTAATTTGTTTGTCATGGTGTTTTTCCGTTTCTTAAACTAATTTTTGTACGATAATGAGGTGTACGGATTCAAGGCTAAACTTTTAGAAAAGTTTAGCCTTGCTTAGCGCCTAATTTACCTTAGCGTATCACTTACCAAGGCAATGATTCGCCTTGATGAAAGAAGCCGCCACTCGCTCCATTAGCATCTAATGTAGCCAGTTGCACACTTGTTTTCCCGCCATCTGCAACTTCCATTGGTGCACCATCTCCGCCCAGTTCAGTTTTCACCCAGCCTGGATGGGCTGAATTTACTTTGACATTGGTATTTTTTAGTTCATGTGCCAAATGTACTGTAAAGGCGTTTAAGGCAGTTTTAGATGCGTTGTAAGCAAATGCTTTTGCTGGGTCAATCGGTGAACTTGGCATGCTGTGTAGCGTGAGTGATGCCAAAATGCTGGATAAGTTGACGATACGGCCAGCGGGTGCTTTTTTGATGAGGGGTAGTAGTTTCTGTGTAAGTGCTATAACTGCAAAAAGATTGGTTTGAAAGGTGTTTTGTAAAATATCTAAACTTACTGAGCTACTATTACTGCCCATGAGTGGCTCTTGCGATATGCCCGCATTATTTACCAAAATATCCAGTTTGCCGTAGTGCTTGTTCAAGTAATCAAATGCATCATCAGGTGATTTAGCTTGATTTGCATCGTAAATAATTGCTTCGGCTTTAAAACCCAGTGCCTGCAATTCTTTTACCGCCGCTTGGCCTTTGGCAAGGTCGCGTGTGCCAATGACTAAGGTAATACCTAACTCGCCTAAACCTTTAGCTGTTTCAAAGCCAATGCCACGATTTGCGCCAGTAATGAATGCTACTTTTCCTGTTTGCTGTTCCATTTTCTTATCCTTAAATTTATGTTGCTAGTAATTTATTTAATTTTGTACCAATAGGTAAATAAATAATAGAGTAGTTGAAATTATTTGTCAAATATATTTGTACCTAGTGGTACAATAATAATTATTTATGACTCAAATATAGTTATATGAACAATTTAATCAATGCTGAAGAACTGGCAGAGCCCATTGGCAAAAGTCCCGCCAAGCCACGTGGACGTCCCCTAGCATTTAATCAAGATGATGCTTTAGAACGTGCGCTGCAAATATTTTGGTCGCGAGGTTATGAAGGCGCCTCTATGGCGGAGTTGTCTGAAGCTCTGGGAATTAATAAGCCTAGTATTTATGCGACTTTTGGTAATAAAGAGGCATTATTTCGTAAAGTGTTAGCTAAATATCTGGCTGGGCCAGTGGCTTATGCAGCTATGGCTATGAGCGAGCCGCAGCCTATCAAGTAGCTGAAAAGTTTTTGACTAAGTCTGTAGAGTTTTTAACCAATCCAGGGAATCCTCGCGGTTGCATGATAGTGCAGGGTGCGCTCACATGCGGGCAAAGTTCAGCAATGATTCAGCAAGAGCTTATTAGTTATCGCAAAAACTATGAAAATAGCTTGAGACAACGTTTTGAGCTGGCAAAAGCACAAGGTGATTTGTCACAGCATGTGGATGCTGAGGAATTGGCAAAGTATATAGCCACGATTCATCAAGGTTTGTCCGTGCAGGCCACCAGCGGTGCTAGCAAAGATGAATTGATGGCAGTTATAGAGATAGCTTTGAAAAATTGGCCAACTAACTAATTTACTTTAGTTGGTCTAATTCCAGTTTGAGTAATTTAGGCGCTAACTTAGCCGTTGCAGTCACCACTGCTAGCGTCATTACTCCACCAAAAATTACTGATGGCACTAGCCCCATTAAACGTGCTGTCATACCAGATTCAAACGCACCCAGTTCATTGGATGAGCCAATGAAAATACCGTTAATAGCTGACACACGACCGCGCATAGCATCTGGTGTAGCGAGTTGAAGTATGGTTGTGCGCATTACGACCGAAACGCCATCGCAAACGCCAGAAATTAAAAGTAGAGCAGCCGATAGCCAAAAATAGGTGCTTAAGCCAAAACCTATAATGCATAAACCAAAGCCAGCTACAGCACCAAATAACCAGCGCCCTGCATGTTTATTGAGTGGGTGGCGCGTAAGCCACAGGCCAGTGAAAATCGCTCCTAAAGCTGGTGCAGCACGTAAAATACCTAAACCTTCAGGGCCATAGTGATAAATATCTTGAATGAATGCAGGCAACATTGATACCGCGCCACCAAACAGTACGGCAAACATATCAAGCGACAATGCACCGAACACAATTTGGTTACTAAATACAAAACGCAAGCCATCCTTAATGCTATTGAATACAGGGGGGCTATCTATTGCGGCCGGAGGCTCTTTAACTCTTAATGACCACATCGCTGCTGCGGCTCCTAAACACAACAAAGTAGCCATTGAGTATGCGGCCGTTTTACTGACAAAACCTACTAATAAACCGCCGATTGCCGGGCCGAGCACTAGCCCAGTTTGAAAAACTGCACTGCCAATGCCTGATGCACGTGCATATTCCTCACGCGGTAAAATAATAGCAAATAAGGTGCTATAACTTGGGGCAATGAAAGCACGTGCAATACCCGTGAAAGTAATTGAACCATAAATCCACAAGCTGGCATTGCCACCTATCCAACCTAGTGAAAGTGCAGTAAGTGTCAGCGCGTTGATGAATAGCATCAGCGCAGCAAGCATGCCAAATATACGGCGCGAATAATGGTGGTCAACAGCATGCCCAGCAAATAGTGCACAACAAAAATAAGGTACAACTTCCGCTAAGCCAATCAAGCCGAGCGCAAGAGTGTCGTGTGTAATTTCGTAAATATGCCAGCCAACAACCACTGCCATAATTTGGTAAGCCAGTACGAGTTGTATACGAAACGCTAAAAGTTTAAGAAACGCGTAGTTTTGGTATCTGAAAATTTGATTCATGGGAAAGCGTAATATGGATTGGTTGCTATTATAAGCTTACTTATTAGTAGTCGCTAATTACTCGTCGCTAAACGTTGTGATGGCCAAGAGGTGAATATTAAAAAAATACCTAAAAGAAGCAATAATGTAAACTAAGCATGTTAGTGCAGAGAATAAGGCAGTAAGCGAGGCGTGATTTTATCGTCACTCTTCGCCGATGAGTCGTCATTGACCTAGTGTGACTCTGCCGATATAGATTAGGCGCACTAACCATAATTATTGCCATAATTCGCGAGTTATATTCATTTCTAAACTTCAAGCTCAGAATCCCTAAATTTTTTTATATTGCTGGCGTGACTGTCAGTATTCTGTCAGGTTCCTAGGATATCTTGATAAAGCTAGGCGATATTTCACAAATTATGGTGATTTTTAATTACTTCACTGTGCAACTTGTGGCAGCTCTCGCTGCCTCAATTGAGCCTTGGCTTGTGAATCGCTACTTGCAGTCTATGTAAATGTTTAATTATTGTACGAATCAAATTTTATTTTTAAGGAATGTTATGAAAAAAGTATTACTTGCAACGCTGCTTGCATTAGGTCTTTCAAATGTTGCATTTGCGGACGATATCCTAGAATCTGCTGCTGCGGATGGTTCGTTAAAAACATTAATGACTGCAATTAAAGCGGCAGGCTTGGAAGAAACGCTAAAAGGTGCAGGTCCTTTTACAGTGTTTGCACCAAACGATGCAGCATTTGCAAAATTACCAAAAGACAAATTAGATGCTTTGCTTAAAGATAAAGCGGCATTGACTAAATTACTAACATCACACGTAGTACCTGGCAAAATCACTGCAGCTGATGTAACTGCTGGCAAAGTAAAATCAATTGAAGGTCATGAATTGAAATTAGATGTAACAGAAGGCATTAAAGTGGATGGCGTTGCGGTAGTTGGCGGTGGCGATATTCGTGCTGACAATGGTGAAATTCACATTATTGATACAGTGTTAACGATGGACGCATCAGGCAAAAAGAAAGTTAGTAAAAAGAAAAGCTAATACTAATAATATTTAGTTAAGTAACGCAAAGGCGGGTCTAGACGTAAGTCTTACCCGCTTTTTTATTAATATTTTTTAGGCACTCGCCATAAATACCAGCTAGCAATAGTACGGTAAGGACTATATAGCTTGCCAATTTCAGTCATCTCTTTAGGATTAGGCGAAGCCTCTAGATTTTTAAGGCGCTTATAACCCTGCACAATGCCAAAATCATCGGCCGGCAAAATATCTATACGTTCCAAAGTAAACATCAATAGCATTTCTACGGTCCAGCGACCTATGCCTTTTAGTGTCACTAATTGCTCAATCAGGTCTTCATCAGCCATTGCATCAGCATCATGTCGTGTTGGTATGAGGCCGCTGATTGCGCCTGTAGCAATCCCTTGTAAAGTTTCTATCTTCCTGCCAGAAAATCCACAAGCGCGTAAAGTATCGAATTCCGTTGCCAAGAGTTGATTGGCTGATGGAAACTTATTATCGTAAATATTCACTAATCTATTGATAATAGCATCGCCTGCTTTAGCATGTAATTGTTGGTAGGCCACAGCCCGAATTAAGGCTTCATATGGTTCACGTTGTGGTCTAGGTTCAAAACCACAAGCACCAATGGTTGCAATTAACTGCGCCCAGTCTTTATCTAAGCTAGCTAGAAAATCTGTGGCAATTTGGTAGGTGTTGGATGGAATCATCCTTAAATTATAGCCTTAAGTTGCGAATGATAAGACCTCGAGTTCAATAGCAAGACTCGGAGTGTTCGATTTCTCAAACGTTGATAAATTATGGTCTTCTGTATGTATTATTATAAGAAATATCATGAGCGAATTAGTTAAAAACACTAAAGCAATTAGCACACACAACGATCCTCGCTGGGCGTTTATACAAGCACGAGATGCAAGCGCAGACGGCACATTTTATTATTCTGTAAGCACCACAGGTGTTTATTGCAAACCATCTTGCGCATCCCGCCCTGCTCGACCAGAAAACATAAATTTTCACGATAGTTGTGAGGAAGCTGAACTCGCAGGTTTTAGGGCCTGTAAACGTTGTAAACCGGGTCAGCCTGATCTGGCAGAGAGGCGTTCAAAAATTGTGGCTGATATTTGCCGACTGATTGAAGACTCCGAACAAACGATAAGTTTAGAAATTTTAGCAAGCAAAGCAGGCTTGAGTGTTTATCATTTTCATCGTGTGTTCAAGGCAGTGACGGGGTTAAGCCCAAAGGCTTATTCAGCAGCCCATAGGGCAAAAAGAGTACGTGATGGGTTGGCTAAAAATACGACTGTGACAGACGCGATTTTTGAGGCTGGCTATAACTCAAATAGTCGCTTCTATGAAAAATCAATGCAAGTATTAGGCATGACACCGTCCGATTATAAGGCTGGCGGCACTAACGCCGTAATACGGTTTGCAGTTGGTGAATGCTCATTAGGCGCGATTCTAGTGGCAAGCAGTGAACGCGGCGTATGTGCTATATTTTTAGGTAATGAGCCTGAAAAATTAGTGCAAGATTTGCAAGATGCTTTCCCACGAGCACAACTCATAGGCGCCGACAATGATTATGAAACTCTGGTAGCTAAAGTGGTAGGTTTTATTGAGGAACCATCGCTAGGTCAAAATTTCATAAAGCACTTACCGTTAGATGTACGTGGTACTGCGTTCCAGCAACGTGTATGGCAAGCACTGAGGCAGATACCAGCAGGTGCTAGAGTAAGCTATACCGATCTTGCGCAACTCATTGGTGCTCCCAGAGCAGTGCGTGCAGTCGCTGGAGCATGTGCTGCCAATACCATCGCAGTGGCAATTCCATGTCATCGAGTTGTGCGTATTGACGGGACTTTATCTGGTTATCGTTGGGGTGTGGAGCGCAAACGCGCATTGTTAGACCGAGAAAATAAAGCTTAATGGACTTATTGAGTAGCTTACAGCCTAAAAGGCAATTGATTACAGCAGACACTTACTTGCTTAAGGGATTTGCCTTAACGAACGAGCAGCAACTTTTAGCCGATATAAAATCAATTATTAACCAAGCGCCGCTAAGGCACATGATGACTAAGATGGGCTTTAATATGTCAGCCGCCATGACTAATTGTGGCCCATTAGGTTGGACTAGCGACCGCAACGGTTATCGCTATGACTTATTAGACCCTTTAACTCATGTCCCTTGGCCAGTGATGCCAGATAGTTTTCAACAGCTTGCTAAGCTAGCAGCGCTTGATGCAGGATTTATTGATTTTGAGCCAGATGCTTGCTTGATTAACCAATATAAAGTGGGTGCGAGTATGGGTTTGCACCAGGATAAGAATGAGCTGGATTTTAGCCAGCCGATTGTCAGTGTTTCATTAGGAATACCCGCAGTGTTTCAATTTGGAGGTTTACTGCGCAGTGATAAAACCATCAGGATTCCGCTAGAGCATGGTGACGTTGTGGTGTGGGGTGGTGAGTCGCGCTTAAACTTTCACGGCATTATGCCGCTTAAAGCAACAGTCTTATCAAAATCACATCATCCAGCCTTTGGCGCATATCGAATCAATCTGACATTTCGCAAAGCTGGATGATTAAGTTTGATTTGGAAAAATCTAGTTTGGAAAACTATAATTTTAGGGCTAGTTTAGCTCTACGATAAATACGACCAATCAATGTGCCATCTAATTGATAGTGTTTGTGTAACGGTTGTTTAACTTCCCAGCTAGCACTCAAGCCTGCAGGAAAAGTGACCAAATCACCTTTACCAAAAGTCACAGGACTGCCGCCAGTCGGCGTAATGACGCATTCACCTTCTAAAATATAAGCGATTTCTTGTTCAGGAAAAATCCAAGGAAATACAGATACCTCTTTCTGCCAAGTGGCCCATTTGCTTACGCCAAGTGCGTTTAAACGGCTTTGGGCTGGATTCTTTTCTACGGTGATTTTATTGACAGGCACTTGGTTCATGTTAGTTTCTTTAGATAGTTAAGATAGCTTATTTTAGCGCATCGTAGCTGAATTGCTATTGAAAACACTTTTTTATAATGCAAACAAAGGCGAAGTAGTAAAATACCCTTTATGAATAACCAATTTGATTATATATGCACGTTAGTTTAGAGGAGGCCATCGCCAGATTAAAAGCCGGCGAGGTCGTAGCAATTCCAACTGAGACTGTTTACGGCTTGGCTGCAGATGCTACCAACGAAAACGCCTTGTGCCAAATCTATGCTGTTAAACAACGCCCTGCTAATAATCCTTTGATTGTACATATTGCAGATATAGCACAAGTGACCGATTGGGCGGCTGAGTTTTCGCCGCTTGCACGTAGACTTGCAGAGGCGTTTTGGCCTGGACCTTTTACGTTGGTATTGCCTGCAAAAGCCAATGTTTCCAGTATTGTAAGGGCTGGTGAACCTACCGTAGCTTTACGCGTACCTAGCCACCCTTTAGCTTTGCAGTTATTGCAACTAAGCGGTTTGGCGCTCGCCGCGCCATCCGCTAATAAATATACGCAATTAAGCCCCACTACAGCCGCTCATGTAGCATCGGGTTTGGGTGCTGACCTTGCCGTGTTAGATGGCGGTCCCTGCCAAATAGGCATTGAATCTACTATTGTCAGTGTAGATGGCGATGATTGGCGCATGCTAAGACATGGCATGATTACCGAAGCCGAGATTGTTGAGCTTGTTGGTAAGGCTGCATTGGTGAGTGTAGAAAATGTGCCTAAAGTGCCAGGCCAACATGCCCTGCATTATTCGCCTCGCACACCGTTATTGCTATTTAGCGATAAGGCAGCACTAATTCGTGAGTGCGAAAACTTAACGCAACAAAATTTACACTGTGCGGCATTATTGATAGGCACAGGAATTAAGCCAAACTGCACAGTGATTCTATTGCCTAGCCAGCCAGAACAAGTGGCTGAGCAGCTGTATAGTGCACTACATACTTTAGATGATTTGAGGCTAGACCGTTTATTAGTAGAATTGCCACCCAGTAACCCAGAGTGGGCAGCAGTCTTGGATAGATTAAGTCGTGCTGGGTATCAATAAATTATAATTGCATATTATTTAACGGCACGAGATTGATATAAGCGGTATACACTGGCAAAATAATCAGGCAAATCAAATTGTTTTATTCACTCAGACTTAACATATGGCGACTAAATTGAATCAATTACTTTTCATCGCAAAAACAGCGCTTATTGCAAGCACGCTGGTTTTGTTAACTTCATGTAGTTCTATTAGCTTTTCCAATCCCTTTGGTTCTGGTAACAAAGGGCTTTCAGGCACACCAGAAAATGCAATTGCTTACGAGTGTGAAGGCAACAAGCGTTTTTATGTTCGCATGCAAAATAACGGTAATGATGCTTGGTTGATTTATCCTGATCATGAAGTGAATTTAACTAAAGCTAGCGATAACAATAATAAATTCACCAGTGGAGTCATCACATTACTGATTAATGGAGATGAGACGACGCTAAATGATGGTGAGAAAATCGCTTATACCGCGTGTAAGCCACAAAAGAAAAATTAGTGCATTTAAGGCTTGTTGATAGCCATAAAAGGGCGTAGTTTAATCATTAAATAAATGAATTAACTATGGAGCCAGCCATGGATAATAAATATGGATTAGGTAGCGCGAAAGTGGCTACCGAACATCACGAAACGCACCATAAAGCGGCTGTTTCACATGCGACTAATTGCAAGTTTTGCGGTAGTGCAAATTTGGTGTTGAGTCCTACTATGCATGATCATCGCTGTGCGGATTGTGGCGAATGGCAGACAGATATTCCACAAGGCTATTCTACCGGTAGAAGCAGCGACTATTAGCCATTGGTTTAATTAAGTCAGCTTTTATTTAATCGCGGGCTTTAAAGCCTCATCTAGCGTTTCCACTAATTCCGCATTGACATCTTTTAACGTTAAACGTATTTTTTCAACGGCTGCTTCGTTGCCATTTTGGTGTGCCATCAGCGCCAATGCCTGTAAAGTGGCTGGATGGTCAGGATGTAGGGATAAGGCTGTTTGAAAGTCTTTGTTAGCAGCAGTACCGTCACCTAAGTTTTGTGCTGCCATACCAGAGTAGTACCAAGCTTCTACATTTTTAGGTTCTTTAGCTGTCCAGCTAGCCGCTACTCTTTGCACATCATTCCAACGGTTATTTTGAAACGGCAATACAATTTGCATAAAGTAGGGGCGGCTTTCATCGGGCGCATCCCAAAAAGGTAAATCATGTGGAGTATTTAGTTTAACTTCAGGCGTAAGTAATAAATCTTTGACCCACTTCACTGACATATTGTAAAAATAAGCATTGTGTCCTGGACTTTTGAAGGTGCTAATACCAATCAATTTACCTTCGTAGTCAAATATTGGGCTACCGCTTGCACCTATGGCAAACGCAGCCTCGGTACGTATCACATCACTGTCATCCATCGGATATAAAGCTTTTATTGTGCTTAAAGCTACATAGGGTGCAGGGGAGTCGCTGGGCATAGAAATTGAAATGATAGGTTGTTCATATGTCAAGGTCGTAGACTCGCCTATTTGAACAGGCTTTAGATTTGCCCACTCGAACCTTAAAATGCATACATCATGTTTCCAATCGGCTTGCACCGCCACAGGTCCAAATTCTTCACCCCACCTAGATACGCTAATGCCATTAGCATTCTGAATTACGTGACAATTAGTCACCACATGGTCTTTAGTAACGGCTACGCCAGTACCAAAACCATGTCCGCCAGATTTTGTTGCAATACTAACTTTGACTAATGATTCTTTTAGTTGATAAATTAGCGCATCAGATGGCTCTGGTAATTGTGCTGCTTGTGCGCATAGAGTGCTAGCCAACACCAAAACAGCTACAGTTCCTGAAAGTGCTGCTGGTGAGATGAGTTTTTTCATTTAGTTAGCCTACGCTTTTACAGCGCTCAGTAATTAGAAAATATAGAGGTTTCATTGACACTTAAACCTATTATTAAAAATAAAATGTCAATTCCTATAAGTTTTTAACAACTAAATCGCCTAAAAGTTCTATAATCTTCCGTACAAAAACACCCTTTCCATTAAACAACTCCAAAAGAGAAGATAAATGAGCACAAAAAATGCTGATATTGGCCTAGTTGGCCTAGCTGTTATGGGGCAAAACCTTGCCTTGAAT
>JBKJRF010000225.1:0-23617 GCA_046594825.1 Methylotenera sp. | reverse complement strand
TGTGCAGATTGAGTCTTTGAAAGTACAGGCAGAGGCACTACGTATAACAGGGGCTAGTGTGATGTATCTGGCGGTCAATGGACAAGCAGCAGGCTTACTATCTGTGTCAGACCCTATCAAAGACAGCACGGTTGAGGCGCTCGCGGCTCTAAAATCATCTGGCATGCGAATAATCATGGCTACAGGTGATGGACTGATGACAGCTAAGGCAGTGGCAGCAAAGGTAGGTATTGATGAATTTTATGGGGAAGTTAAGCCCGCAGATAAATTGGCGCTGGTAGATAAGTTGCAGCGTGAGGGCTGTATTGTTGCAATGGCGGGCGATGGCATCAATGATGCGCCAGCGTTGGCCAAAGCCAATGTAGGTGTGGCGATGGGCACTGGCACCGATGTAGCAATGAACAGTGCACAGGTAACACTCGTCAAAGGCGATTTGCGTGGTATCGCCCAAGCGCGCGTGATATCAGAGGAAACCATTGCTAACATGAAACAAAATCTTGCTTTCGCGTTTGTATATAACTCGCTAGGTATACCATTAGCCGCGGGTGTGCTGTACCCATTTACTGGGTGGTTACTGTCACCTATGATTGCGGCGTTGGCGATGAGTTTGAGTTCGGTATCGGTGATTTCCAATGCGTTACGTTTGAGAGGTTTTAGCCACAAAACTATTCAAAAAAGCATACTTAGCCAAGAAAATAAACCCCAGCCTCTTTTACAAAGTGAGCTGAAATGATTGAATTTGAATTAAAGCTTGAGGTTCCTGCAGATCGTCTCCGATTTGTTGTTGCGGCCATGATCGAGGGCAAGGCTATCCAGCAGCGCTTTCACGCCTACTACTTCGATACTGCAGAAGGTTTGCTTGCAGTACAAGGAATTACAGTGCGCGTCCGAAAAAAAGGCGCACGTTGGGTGCAGACTGCAAAAGGTACACTAGGAGACTCAGCCAGTCTGCTGGAAAGGCTGGAACACAACGTGGATATTCCAGCGCCTGTGGCTGGAGGAGTTCCATCCGTTAATCTAGCACGCCATTTTGGTACACCAGTAGGGAACAGCATCCAACAGGCTTTAAAGCTGAAAGCTGATGATATGCTTCCAGCTTTGGTTCAGATGTATGAGACTGATTACCAGCGCTTGAAAAGAAGAGTCAAGTTGGCTGGTTCAGTCATTGAGATTGCTCTTGACCAAGGCCATGTAATATCTGCTTCTAATTCATTGGCATTATGCGAATTGGAGGTGGAATTAAAACAAGGGAAGCCAGAACATGCGATTCAGTTAGCACGTATCTGGTGTGAAAAACATGGGCTTTGGCTAAGCTCAATCACAAAGTCGATGAAGGGCCAGCGGCTTCGTAATGGAAAGTCTTTTGATCTCGCTATGTCTACAGTACCGCCAAAATATGACCGCAATGCCAATGGGCAGCAGATTTTCATTACCGTATTGCAATCTTGCTTGAGCCAAGTTCTAGCAAATGCCAGTGAAGTTGCGGCAGGCAGTATAGACCCTGAACATGTTCATCAATTGCGTGTAGGTATCAGGCGGTTACGTACAGCTATACGCGAGCTTAAAACACTGCTTGATGGGGCCGATTCAATTGGTGTGGCGCCATTGATTGATGCATTCCGAGACTTGGGTAAGTATCGAGATATAGACTTATTGACACAAAGCGTACAGCCACAAATTAGAGCTGCAGGCGGCCGCGATATGGATATCAATTCTGCGAATACAGATGTTAGTAATCTTAGCGCTGTAGTACGCTCCCCAGCATTCCAAGATGCTTTACTTAGCTTAATAGGTTTTGTGTATGTCGAAGAATTCGACATGGCTATGTACAAAAAACAAGATATCCATACTGCTGTGAAAAATCATGTTATTGAAAATAGTGTTATGAAAAATAAAGCGGTCAAAAAGTTAATATGCGCTCGGCTTAAAAAACTGCACTCGCAAATTATTAAAAACGGTAGGAAGTTTCTAGTATTGGATGAAGCCCAGCAACATGCCATGCGTAAACGCATCAAGCGGCTACGCTACCTCACAGAATTTTCGGCGCCACTATTTTCAGCCCGCAAGGCAAATTCTTTTGTTGCTAGCTTAAAGCCAGTTCAGGATGCATTAGGCTCTTATCACGACGAAATTATGGCGCTGCAGAGTTATCGTAATTTAGCTAGCCAAGATGCTGCAGCTTGGTTTGGAGTTGGTTGGCTAAGCGCACGACGTATACCGAATGCCGAAATTTGTTTACGAGAATTTAAAGCTTTTGCTAAGGCTAAGCCGTTTTTTATTAAATACTAATCAGCTAGTGAGTTAGCAAAACTGATATAGACCGCAAGCAGGAACTGTAGATTAACGTAGAGAGGCTATCAGTTTAGAGTAGGAACATTCTTACATTAAAAGACTGAAATCACCTATGTTTTAGACATCACTAATTATTCATTATAGGTGCTCAAGAATGTAAGGAGAGCCAAATGAATACTCTATTAAAAGCATTACCAAGTACATCAACAAAAAACATATATTCTGAAGAAAGTAGTCCGCTACAGAATCATTTGCTAGCTTCGCTTCCATATTCAGAATTTAGTCTTTGGGAACATGAACTAGAGTTGGTAGATTTGACGCTGGGCCAAGTATTGTGTGAGTCAGGCATTAAACATACTCATGTGGTTTTCCCAACTACAGCAATCATATCTTTACTTTATACAACGCAAGAAGGTACTTCATCTGAGATTGCGGTAGTGGGTAATGATGGTGTAGTAGGGGTTTCTGTGTTCATGGGTGGTAATGAAACGCCTAATCAAGCCATTGTTCAAAGTGCCGGCCAGGGTTATCGCTTGCGTACACAAGTAGTTAAAAATATTGTCGACCAAGACGGGCAATTGATACATATGTTGTTGCGCTATACGCAAGTTATGATTACTCAAATCGCTCAAACGGCTGTTTGTAATCGCCATCACTCAATCGACCAGCAATTGTGCCGCCGCTTATTGTTAGGCTTAGACCGATTGCCAGCAGATGATTTAGTGATGACGCAAGAGCTATTAGCTAATCTGTTAGGTGTGCGCCGTGAAAGTGTAACGACGGCAGCGCTTAAGTTACAGGAAGCTGGGGTAATTCATTATTGTCGAGGACATATCACTGTGCTGAATCGGAAATTGTTAGAGCATCGCAGTTGTGAATGTTATGCCATGGTCAAGAAAGAGCAAGATAGGTTAATGCCAGACATGCCGAAATATAATGATGTAAATAACTCTAGGACCAAACCTATGGAATACCGCTTACAAGCTTAGTAATTAATTAAACATAGTCGTTAGTTCATAATAGCTAGATAAAATAGTTAGGAGTAAATAGATATATGTGCGGCATCGAACAGAATGCAACGTGAGTAAAGCGTATGTTTGATTAATCTGCAAATTTAATTAAGTCTGCAAATTTTACCGAGTCAAAAGCAAGTTGTGAAAGAGTAACTGTAGGCAGTGGCAACGCTAGGTTATGAAAAGCTGGCATTACTTTTGTCTTGCCAATAGTTTGTACCGACACTTTCCTTATGAGGTGTAAGTTCTAGCTAGGAGCAAATCATCATCATTAGAAAACTAGGCGTTTTTGCGCGCATTCAGAATGCATGGCGTAATAACCAGGACATTGATTTGCTCCGCTCCGAGTTGTTCAGTATTGAGCAACTTAAGCGCCATGCAATAACACTTGCTCGGCAGCATAAAATCAATCTGCACCCAAACGGTGACAAGCTTTTACCAAGGCTTGATGAGAATGAGCGTATTCTGCAGGCTGCTTATGACGTTGTGACATCTGCAGCGTCACCCGGTGTGCGTCTAGTACCAGCCGAGTCTTGGCTACTCGATAACTTTTACCTCATAGAACAGCAGATAGTGTTAGCACGTCGACATTTGCCACGCGGGTATAGTCGACAACTGCCGCGATTAGCTGATGGCCCATCTGCGGGTTTTCCCCGTATTTATGATTTGGCGTTGCAATTAATATCGCATATGGATGGTCGTGTCGATATTGAAAACGCTACCCAAATTATTGAATCTTATCAAAATGTTGAAACATTAAAATTGGGCGAGTTATGGGCTTTTCCTATCATGCTGCAGTTGGCATTACTGGAAAATCTGCGACGCGTTGCTTTACGTATCGCGCGTAGGCGAGAAGAGCGCGAATCAGCCATTATATGGGCTGATCGCATGCTGGAAACAGCCGAAAAAGAACCTAAGCAACTGATTCAATTGCTCGCAGAATTTGCCAATGCAGATGTGCCGCTCACAGCGCCGTTTGTGGAAGAGTTTTATGCGAAACTTCAGGCACAAGGTGCTGCCATGACTTTTGTTCAAGCCTGGCTTGAACAAAAGCTACTGGAGCAGGGCGTCACCGCAACGCAATTATCTGAGACTGCTAGCCGTACTGCTGCTGCCAATCAAATATCCATCAGCAACAGTATCGGTAGTTTACGATTCATTGATACCATGGATTGGCGCAATTACGTTGAAACCCTAAGTGCTGTTGAGCAGGTGCTACGTGATGATCCTAGTGAGATGTACGCTGGTCAAGATTTTGCTACTCGTGACCGTTATCGCCATGTCATAGAAGAAGTTGCCAGAGACAGCAGTATCAGCGAGTCAGCGGTAGCACACGAAGCGATTATGTTGGCGCAAGCAGCCAAGGCGTTGTTAACCATTGATGACGGCACAGTTAACCGGACTGCACATGTAGGATATTACCTGATTGATCGCGGTCGGCAAATGCTGGAGCATAAAGTAGGTTTTCAAGTTCCTTGGAAACTACGTATCAGTCGCTTTTGCAATAAGTATCGTTTTTCGTTTTATCTTGGCTCCATTTTTGCCTCTATGCTGTTGCTCATATCGATTGCAGTATTTTCAGCATTATTTTATTTTGGTAAGTTGCATTGGAGTAGTTTTGACTTAAATGTCTTTGAGCTTAAATACTTCAACTTAAAAAATTGGCCCTATTGGTTTTTTGTAATTCCCTGCATTATTAGTTTTTCAGCGCTGGCCATCTCGCTTGTAAATCTATTCGTCACCTCGATCTTGCCGCCTCGAGTATTGCCAAGATTGGATTTCTCTAAAGGCATACCGCTGATTCATCGCACGATGGTGATAGTGCCAACTTTAATTAGCTGCCCACAAGAGGTGCAAGATCTAGTTGAGGCAGTAGAAATAAGATATCTCGGTAATCGCGACCCTAATTTATTTTTTGCGTTATTGACTGATTTTCACGATGCACTTGAATGTGTGCAGTCAGATGATGAAGCATTGCTTAGCCAAGCACGAACGGCTATTGAATTGCTCAATGAAAAATATAGCGAAGATCGTCCTTGTATTTTCTATTTATTCCACCGACCTAGAGTTTGGAATAACCATGAAAAAGTGTGGATGGGCTATGAGCGTAAGCGCGGCAAATTAGAGCAGTTTAATGCCTTGCTGCAAGGTGAAGAACAAACAGCATTTTCAGAGATTGTTGGTGATGATTCCATACTTACCGCTATCAAATATGTCATTACATTAGATACCGATACGCAACTGCCTCGTGACACGGCGCGCACGCTGATAGGCAACATGGCGCATCCGCTTAATCGCCCCATATATGATGCTGAAAAAAGACGCATCGTTGATGGCTACGCGATTCTACAGCCACGCGCTTCTATCAGCCTTGTAAGTGCTGGGCAGTCATGGTTCACTAAATTATTTGCTGGTGAGACAGGTATTGACCCCTATACCCGGGAGGTTTCTGATGTTTACCAGGACGTGTTCGGTGAGGGTACGTTTATTGGGAAAGGCATTTACGATGTGAATGCTTTTCGGATGTCAGTTGATAGGCGCTTTCCAGAAAACCTAGTACTAAGTCATGATCTGCTAGAAAGTGCCTATGCGCGTTCTGCACTGGTTACTGATGTTGATTTAGTTGAGGAGTTTCCAGCCAGTTACACCATAGATGCTAGCCGTAGACACCGTTGGATCCGTGGAGATTGGCAGTTAGCGGGCTGGTTGTTGCCACGTGTACCAACTAAAACCAATGTGCCAGATAAATCTGAACTTTTAAAAAATAGCTTGGTAAAAGATAGCCGCGAGCAAAACCCGCTTACAGCACTATCAATTTGGAAGATTTTTGACAACCTCAGACGCAGCCTTGTCCCGCCGTCATTAATAGTAATGCTGGTAGGTGGCTGGCTGTTTGCTGCTGGCCCAGTTTGGCTATGGACTTTGCTAGTTTTGGTGATTGTATTTTTGCCAAGCTTATTGAGTTCAACCTTAGAGCTCATTCGTAAGCCTAAAGAACGCGATTGGTTAGTGCATTTGATGACTATAGGAAAATCTACCTACCGAGCTGCGCAAGTTTCTATGTTGACAATAGTACTCATGCCCTACGATACCTTGATTTGTCTTGATGCAATTGCCTGTTCAGGGCTGCGCATGCTATTCACTAGACGCGGATTATTGCTGTGGCACTTGCCAACTTATGCAACACGGAATTCGCGTAGCACCATTGCCGATTTCTTCAGGGAAATGTGGGTAGCTCCTGTTTTAGCTATTGCATTGAGTTTTACATTAGCTTTTAGTTTAACGGCTAGTCAGTCTGTAGAGTTCTTTTCTTGTGTGCCAATCTTGCTGCTTTGGTTGTTTTCACCAATCATTGCTTGGTGGATTAGCAAACCATTCGCACCACCCATTGCTGATTTAAATGCAGAACAACAGACCTTTATACGTAAAACTGCCAGACGTACATGGCGTTTTTTCGCGGATTTTGCTGGCCCAGAAGATAACTGGCTACCCCCAGATAATTTTCAGGAATATCCTGCACCTGTTATCGCCTCCCGTACTTCACCCACAAACATTGGAATGTCATTACTGGCGAATTTAGCTGCCTATGATTTTGGCTATATCACAGCAGGCGAGTTGTTGCAGCTTACTGAAAATACATTAAATAGCATGGAGAAGCTGGAGCGTTATCACGGTCACTTTTATAATTGGTACGATACACGCACACTTATGCCGCTTCATCCGCAATATGTATCTACGGTTGATAGTGGCAACCTAGCCGGCAGTTTACTCACCCTGCAAGCGGGGTTGCTTGAGTTAAAAAATCAACCAGTACTTGCCGTGAATGCGTTTCAGGGGTTGCAAGATACTTTGCTTGTGCTTACTGAACATATTACTGTGGACGCTGTTAAAGAACATGCTGGAAAAATTAAGCATATTAAGGCGTTGCTGAATTCACTTACGCGCACTAAATACAGCACTGATGCCTATTCAAAAATATTAATTGAAACTAACCGCTTACTCGTTGAAATTCAAAGTGCAGGAGAGGCGCTGCTATCGGCGCTACCACTTGATATTGATATGAATAGTGAGCCGCATTACTGGGTAAAGTCATTTAACCAGCAATGCAAAATGATTCTAGATGATATTAAGTTTGTAGTGCTAAGACCGCATCATTACAACAATATCCCCACATTATTAGAGTTAGCTACTGAGAAAATCTCTGGAATTGAGAACTTATGGTTAGTCAGTGCAGCGAGTATATCTGCTTCATCAAATAGTAATGCAACAGAACGTTTAAACATTATCGATACCTTGGTCGCTAGGTGTCACGAATTAGCAATAATGGATTTTGAATTTCTTTACGATACTTCGTGTGGTTTATTGACCATTGGTTACGATGTAGGTGAGCGCCGTCGAGATGTCTCTTGTTATGATTTATTAGCATCAGAAGCCCGCTTAGCAAGTTATTTAGTCATTGCGCAAGGCCAAGTACCACAGAAACATTGGTTCTCGCTTGGTCGTTTACTCACTAGTCATGGTGGTGAAGTCAGCTTGATTTCTTGGAGCGGCTCAATGTTCGAATACCTCATGCCGCAGCTGATGATGCCAAGTTACACAAATACGCTGTTGGATCAAACTTGCAAAGCAATGGTCATGCGTCAAATTGACTATGGGCGCCAACGTGGTGTACCTTGGGGTATCTCAGAGTCTTGCTATAGTGCTACTGATATGCACCAGGTCTATCAATATCGGGCTTTTGGGGTTCCAGGCTTAGGCTTTAAGCGTGGACTTGGTGACGACCTCGTGATTGCGCCTTATGCCACTGCGCTCGCGTTGACTATCCTGCCGCAGGAAGCCTGCCGTAACTTAGAGTTACTTGCCGCTAAAGACTTTATGGGTGCTTATGGTTTTTATGAGGCAATTGATTACACGCCTTCACGCGTACCACGAGGTAAGAGCAACGCTATCGTGCGTTCATATATGGCGCATCATCAGGGCATGAGTTTTTTGGCTTTTGGGCATGTATTACATAACCAGCCTATGCAGCGCCGATTCATGTCTACACCAATCATCAAAGCAACAGAATTGTTATTGCAGGAACGTGTACCGAAAAAAGGCGCAACCTTGCATCCGCATGCGGCCGAGGTAAGGGCATCTTCTCACCCTGCGGTTGAAGAGGCTGGGGCAATCATGCGTGTATTCTCTAATCCAAATACGTTGATTCCTGAAGTGCATTTATTGTCTAACGGCAGATATCATGTGATGGCGAATAATGCTGGTGGTGGCTATACACGCTGGCGTGATCTTGCAATTACCCGTTGGCGTGAGGATAGAACGAGTGATAATTGGGGTACATTTGTTTACCTGCGTGATCGTGATAATGGTCGCTATTGGTCAACAACCTATCAGCCAACCTTGCGTAAGGCTGATCATTTCGAAGCCATTTTTGGGCAGGCACGGGCTGAGTATAGGTTACGTGACCACTCTATTGAAGCACATACTGAAATCAGTGTTTCACCCGAAGATGATGTCGAAATTCGTCGTGTAAAACTTTCAAACTTAACGTCTCGTATTCGTCGTATAGAAGTGACAACTTACGCCGAAGTGGTATTGGCGCAATTAAGTGCTGATTTAGCGCATCGCAGCTTCAGCAATCTTTTTGTGCAAACCGAAATTCTTAGTGAGCGGCAGGCCATACTTTGCACGCGTCGCCGTCGTACTCCGGGTGAAAAGGTACCGTGGATGTTCCATCTTGTAGTCGCCCCTGGTGCGCATGTGAGTGAATCTTCTTATGAGACAGATAGGGCTAAATTTATCGGGCGCGGTCGCACGGTTGCAAATCCAATAGTGCTTGATAATGCAGAGTATCAAACTAAAAGGTCGAGTCATCTATCCAACACTGATGGTTCCGTGCTTGATCCAATTGTGGCGATTCGCCGTATTATCACATTACCAGCTGATGATTCGGCTACCTTGCAAATCATCTCTGGCGTTGCAGATACGAGAGAAGAAGCCTTAGCTTTACTGGACAAGTATTGTGATCGACATTTCGTGGAGCGTGCCTTTGAAATGGCATGGTTTCAAAGTCAAGAAGTGTTGCGCCGTATTAACGCATCAGAATCCGATGCGCAAATATTTGGCCGCCTTGCTAGTGCTGTTATTTACGCTAACCCCATACTTCGTGCGCCAGCCAGTTTGATTGCCCGTAATCAATTAGGCCAATCTGGGTTGTGGCGTTTTGGTGTCTCGGGCGATTTGCCAATAGTGTTAGTGCGTATTGGTGATATTAGCCGTATTGATTTGGTTAAACAGGCATTGCAAGCCCATTACTATTGGAGGATGAAGGGCTTAGCTGTTGATTTGGTCATATTTAATGATAACTTCTCAGGTTATCGTGCTTTATTGCATGATCAAATTATTGGCTTAATCAATACTGGGCCTGATGCACAAATAACCGATAAACCAGGTGGGGTATTTTTACGACGTGCTGAAGAACTTTCAGAAGAGGCTCGTGTGTTGTTTCAAACCGTCGCGCGTGTGGTATTGACTGACACCTCTGGCACCTTGCTTGAGCAGGTAGTACGCAGGCTTTCAGAAGAACGCACACTCGATCGCATGCCAGAGCGTATTGTTGAAACTTCAGAATCTTGGTTACAGTTTGCAGAAGGTAATCCACAACCAGTTATTGATTTGCTGCCTATCGAGAACCGTATATTTCGTAATGGTTTGGGTGGATTTACGCCTGATGGGCGCGAATATGTAGTCACCCTTCAGCCAACTCAAAACACACCTGCACCTTGGGCTAACGTCATTGCCAGTCCTTATATTGGAACTGTGGTAAGTGAGAGTGGCGGTACTTATACTTGGGTAGAGAATGCGCATGAATTCCGCTTAACGCCTTGGTATAACGACCCGCTTAGCGATAGTAGCGGTGAGGCTATGTATATCCGTGACGAGGAGACAGGAAAATTCTGGTCGCCAACGCCATTACCAGCGCGCGGTAAAACTGGTTATGTATGTCGCCATGGTTTTGGCTACAGTGTGTTTGAGCATAGCGAAAACGACATTACTTCGGAAATGTTTACTTATGTTGCGATGGACGCACCAGTTAAGTTCATTGTAGTCAAAGTACGTAACCAATCTAAACGAACAAGACAGCTTTCATTAACAGGTTATTGGGAGCTAGTGCTCGGTGAGTCCCGACACAGCAACATGATGCACATCGTGACTGAAACGGATTCGCTTACTAGTGCAGTGTTTGCGCGTAATGCCTATGGTAGAGAATGCGCTAACCGCATAGTGTATGCTCATGCGAATCATGCGAAATCTGCCCATTCGCAAACCATGGAAAATGATACTTATGAACCTCGGCAAACTGTCACAGGAAGTCGTAACGAATTTATTGGACGTAATGGCACGCTCGAAAAACCTGCAGCGATGCTTCGCAAGCATTTATCTGGAAAAACGGGTGCGGCACTTGATCCTTGTGCTGCGATACAGAGTCAAATCGAGTTGTCTAGCGGTCAAGAACGCGAGATTGTGTTCATATTTGGCGCGGCGAAAAGTGTGGAAGAGGCGCAACATTTCATTCATCGATTTGGTGGCCCAGTAGGCGCGCGCCAAGCATTAGAGGCTGTATGGGAACATTGGAATCGCACCCTAGGCATGGTGCAAGTTGAAACACCTGACCCTGCATTAAACGTGTTGACCAACGGCTGGCTCATTTATCAAACCCTTTCTTGCAGGTTCTGGGGTCGCAGTGGTTATTATCAATCTGGTGGCGCTTACGGCTTTAGAGACCAATTGCAGGACACCATGGCGTTGATACACGCCGCACCGTGGCTTGCACGTGAGCAGTTAATCCGTTGTGCAGAACGCCAGTTCCCGCAAGGGGATGTCCAGCATTGGTGGCATCCACCTAATGGTCAAGGTGTGCGTACCCATTTCTCAGATGATTATCTATGGCTCGCCTATGCTACTTGTCGTTATGTACTGGCGACAGGTGACACAGGGGTGCTTGAAGAGTCTGTGAATTTCTTAGAAGGTCGCGAGTTAGCCCCTGATGAAGAGGCTTACTATGACCAGCCACAACGTTCGATTGAAGCAGTCAGTCTTTACGAGCATTGCGTGCGATCCATTAAACATGGCTTACGTTTTGGCGAGCATCATTTACCTTTGATGGGCTGTGGTGATTGGAACGATGGTATGAACTTAGTCGGCTTGCAGGGTAAAGGCGAGAGCGTCTGGCTAGCATGGTTCTTATACGATAATCTGAGCCAGTTTGCAGGTTTAGCAAGGAGCCAGGGTGACGAAGTATTTGCTGAAGTCTGTACCGTGCAGGCTGCATTATTACGTGACAATATTGAATCTAATGCATGGGATGGTGCTTGGTATCGCCGCGCTTATTTTGATGACGGCTCACCTCTAGGCTCTTCTGAAAATGTTGAATGTCAAATTGATTCAATTAGCCAGAGTTGGGCTGTCATCTCAAAAGGTGGCGATGCAGTACGCGCTAAACAAGCCATGGCAGAGGTAGATAAACGCTTAGTGGTACGAGATGAGAAGTTGATTCAGTTACTCACGCCACCATTCGACACTTCAGATCTAGAGCCCGGTTATATCAAGGGCTATGTGCCTGGCGTTCGTGAGAATGGTGGTCAATATACCCATGCCGCGATTTGGACTACCATGGCTTTTGCCATGATGGGCGATAAGGTGCGTGCGTGGGAATTATTCGATATGCTCAATCCGGTGAATCATGGCAGTACTGAGGCAGACATAAAACGCTATAAGGTTGAGCCTTACGTGATGAGCGCAGATATTTACGGTGCTGCGCCACACACAGGCCGAGGTGGCTGGACTTGGTATACAGGTGCAGCTGGTTGGATGTATAGGTTAACTACGGAAACACTGTTGGGCATCCATCTGGAAGTTAAACAGGGAGAAGCGTATTTAAGAATCACACCGTGTATTCCTGCAGATTGGGATTCGTACAAAATTCATTATCATTACCGCGGTACGCTATACCATATTACTGTGAGGCGTGTAGGCGAGAAGGCCGAGCAGGTAATTCGCGTAACGGTAGATGGTGAGTTGATCAATAAAGACTTGGTTGTTGAAGGTGATGATGGTAATGCTGTAGCAAATACAGCATTACAGTTACAAGGTACTATACCTTTGGTGGACGATCACATAGAGCATTACGTTGAGGTGGATTTGAACTAATCTTGAGACAACAGTGACCTATTCAAACGTGTTTTTTGATGTAGCCTGAGAAAGGCTCAACCAGCCTTTACTTGGTTTTACATACCTGCGAGAAATTTTTCATATTATTAAAAGTCAATTTAGGTAAAATAAACTTTTAAAAGCGATACGTAAAAATAATGCATACGCTAAATCTTGAGAGAGCATCATGGCGATAGATCCAATAATAAAAAACTCACCTCACTCAGCAGATACATCGCACCCAGATAAAGGGCTGTATTCAGAAAAAAGACCTGATGAAAGTAGTATAAGCCGATCTAAGTCGGGTACGAAGCCATGGGTCAAATGGCTTATATTGTTCGTGCTGGGTTTAATCGCATTTTTTGCATACCGTTATTACAGTAATGGCCAAAAAGCTGCAGAACTCAGCAAAAAAGACGCTAAACGCCCAGCAACCGTTACCGCAGTGGCCGCTAAAATTTCAAGTATTAATGTTTACCTGAATGCATTAGGTACAGTTACTCCACGAAATAATGTGATCATCCGAACGCAGTTAGATGGTCAATTGATGAGAGTGCTGTTTAATGAAGGCCAGTATGTTAAACAAGGTGAGTTGCTTGCTGAGATTGATCCTCGCCCTTACCAAGTAATGCTGGCACAAGCACAAGGTCAGCTGGCCAAAGATCAGGCCTTGCTTAAAAATGCCCAGCTTGATCTTGAGCGCTACAAAACCTTACTTGCACAAGACTCTGCCCCAGAGCAGCAAGTAGCGACACAAAATTCCTTGGTTAACCAATATCTAGGTACTATCCAAGCTGACCAGAGTCAGATTGATAACGCTAAGCTGCAACTGGCTTATACCCGCATTACTGCACCTATCAGTGGGCGTGTAGGTCTGCGCCAAGTCGATGCAGGTAATATTGTGCATCAGTCAGATGCCAATGGTATTTTAAGTATCGCCCAAGTTAAACCCATCACGGTGATTTTTTCTATTCCTCAAGACAATCTAGCTACATTACTGGCACCGTTGCGTAAGGGTGATAAGTTGCCTGTTATTGTTTATGGGCGTGATCAGCAAAACAAGCTGGCAGATGGTTTTCTGTCTAGTGCGGATAACCAAATTGATACCACTACCGGTACGGTGAAATTAAAGGCACTATTTGTTAATGAAGATGAAAGTCTTTTCCCCAATCAGTTTGTGAATGTCAGGGTACAGCTAGGCATCAATAAAGATACAACCGTCGTACCGAATGCCGCTGTTCAGCGGGGTTCTCAAGGAAGCTTTGTTTATATGGTAAAAGCTGACCAGACCATCGCCGTTAAGCCCGTGAAGGTCAAGGTGACAGAAGGTGAGCTAACCGCAGTGGAGGGTGATGTTAAAGCTGGCGATTTACTGGTAACTGATGGCGCAGATAAATTACGTGAAGGTGCTAAGGTTGAGTTGGCTAAAAAAACAGACTCGGCGAATCACAACGGTCATAAAAAATCTGCATATAGCGCAGACCTAGCACCAGAAAAAGCAGCTGCAGGGCAAGAAGCCAGCCAGGCTGTGGGTGTTAAGCAGCATCAGCATAAACGGCAGTCAGCAGAATGATTAGTGCGGGAAGCGGGCTAATAAAACATAAAATAACATGTTGCATCGCTGTAGGAAGCTAGCATGAATCCGTCACGTTTATTTATTTTACGTCCAGTAGCAACTTCATTACTGATGCTTGCTATATTGCTGGTGGGTATTCTAGGCTATCGTATTCTACCGATTTCTGCTTTGCCGGAAGTGGATTACCCGACCATACAGGTCACGACACTTTACCCTGGGGCTAGTCCAGAGGTAACAACCTCATCTATTACTGCCGCACTGGAAAGACAGTTTGGTCAAGTTGCTGGCTTAAAACAGATGTCTTCTGCCAGTTCTGGTGGCGCATCAGTCATCACATTGCAATTTAGCCTGGAACTTAGCTTAGACGTTGCGGAGCAAGAGGTACAGGCTGCCATTAATCGTGCCTCCAGCTTCTTGCCGAGCGATTTGCCGATGCCGCCTATCTACAGCAAAGTCAATCCTGCTGATGCGCCCATTATGACATTGGCTGTCAGTTCTTCTACTTTGCCATTACCTAGCGTTGAGGACCTTGTTGATACCGGCCTTGCCCAAAAAATATCGCAGTTACCAGGCGTTGGTTTAGTCAGCTTGAGTGGCGGTCAGCGACCAGCAGTACGCATACAGGTGAACCCAAAAGCACTGGCAGCGAATAGCTTGAATATCGACGATGTGCGTAATTCAATCGGTGCAGCTAATGTCAATCAGGCCAAAGGCAGCTTTGATGGGCCAGCCCAAGCCTCGACTATTGATGCCAATGACCAGCTTAAAACCGCTGCGGAATATAGCGGGCTCATTCTAGCTTACCGTAATGGCGCCGCGATACGACTTGGCGATGTGGCTGACTTAGTGGATGGCGCAGAGAATAATCGTCTTGCTGCCTGGGGTAATGAAAAGCCGGCGATTTTACTTAATATCCAAAGACAACCTGGCGCCAATGTGATCGAGGTTGTCGATCGCATTAAGCAGTTACTGCCACAATTACAAACGAATTTGCCTCAGTCTGTTGAAGTGAAAATGTTAAGTGATCGAACTATTACCATTCGCGCTTCAGTGCACGATGTAGAGTTCGAGCTAATGCTGGCGGTAGTGTTAGTGGTGATGGTTATTTTTATCTTCCTACGCAATATTCCCGCTACTATCGTGCCAGCAATTGCCGTACCACTATCGCTAGTAGGTACTTTTTCCGTCATGTACGCGGCTGGCTTCAGTATCAATAACTTAACATTGATGGCTTTGACGATTGCCACGGGTTTTGTCGTCGATGATGCGATTGTGATGATAGAGAATATTTCGCGTTATATCGAGGAGGGTGAAAGTCCTCTGGAAGCGGCCTTGAAAGGTTCTAAGCAGATAGGTTTCACCATTATTTCTTTGACAGTCTCACTGATTGCGGTACTGATCCCGTTGTTATTCATGGGCGATGTAGTGGGGCGGTTGTTCCGCGAATTTGCCATTACACTGGCGGTGGCGATCCTTATTTCAGCAGTGGTGTCACTGACACTTACTCCCATGATGTGTGCCAAATTATTGCGTCATACCCCAGAAGCAGAACGTAGCCGTTTTGATCGTACGGTTGGTCATCTATTTGAGCGTATCATAGCCGGCTACGGCAGGATGCTTACCTGGGTACTTGACCGCCAGCTACTGGTATTGCTGATTGCCTTCGCTACGCTAGTACTTACCGTACTGTTATATATCTATGTGCCCAAAGGGTTCTTTCCAATACAGGATACTGGCATTATTCAAGGTATTTCTGAGGCACCGCAATCAATCTCCTTTAGTGCAATGTCAGAACGTCAGCAGGCTTTAGCCAAGGTAATTCTTGAAGATGCTGCAGTTGATAGTGCTACTTCATTTATTGGCGTTGATGGCGTCAATCTCACGCTGAATAGCGGTAGATTCTTAATCAACCTCAAGCCGCATGCAGGCAGGCCTGAAACTGCTTCACAAGTGATCCAACGCTTGCAGCCCAAGCTGGTTACCGTACCTGGCATTCATCTGTATATGCAGCCTGTGCAGGATCTCACCATAGAAAGTCGGTTAAGCCGCACTCAATACCAATTCACGCTTAAAGATATTGATGCGCAAGAGTTAAGTCTATGGGTTCCTAAGCTATTAGAAAAACTCAACCAGCAGCCTCAATTGGCGGACGTTGCGAGTGATTTACAGGATCAAGGCTTGCAGGCTTATGTCAATATTGATAGGCAAACAGCCGGTCGCTTGGGCGTTACTACGGCAGCGATTGATAATGCGCTCTATAGTGCTTTTGGCCAGCGCTTGATTTCTACCATATTCACGCAATCTAACTTATATCGCGTGGTGCTGGAAGCCAAGCCAGAGTTCCAAGTTGGGCCAGAAGCGTTAAATGATATTTACGTGACTGGTACTGGTGGTGCGCAAGTGCCGTTGAAAGCGATTGCGACAATCACGGAAAAAACTACACCACTTGTTATTAACCATTTAGAGCAGTTTCCAGCGACAACAATTTCATTTAATTTGCGACCGAATGTCTCATTGGGCGAAGCAGTGGATGTGATTGAAAAAGCGGAACTTGAGATTGGCATGCCAGTAGGCATCGATACTGAATTTCAAGGCGCAGCATCTGCATTTAGATCCTCACTTGGCAATCAGCTGTTCTTAATTCTAGCCGCTATCGTCACGATGTATATAGTGCTGGGTGTGTTGTATGAAAGTTTTATCCATCCCGTCACGATTCTCTCGACCTTGCCTTCAGCAGGCATAGGCGCTTTGCTGGCACTGATAGTCTCAGGAAACGATTTAGGCATGATAGGCATTATCGGTATTATTTTACTGATTGGTATTGTTAAAAAGAACGCCATCATGATGATTGATTTTGCGCTTGACGCTGAGCGTAATGAGGGTAAATCCCCGCGCGAAGCCATATACCAAGCTTGTCTATTAAGGCTGAGACCAATTTTGATGACGACTATGGCTGCGCTTTTAGGCGCACTGCCTTTAATGATAGGTAGCGGTGTTGGCTCAGAACTGCGCCATCCTTTGGGTATTACCATGGTTGGTGGGTTGTTGGTAAGCCAAGTGCTGACTCTATTCACTACGCCAGTGATTTACCTGACTTTTGATCGGGCAGCACAACGATTGCGAGCATGGAAAGCACGTCGTGCTTCATCTGCCCCCTCACAAGTATCGTAAAGCCCCCATGAATTTTTCAGCATTTTTCATTCATCGGCCGATTGCCACAACACTGTTAACGTTAGGCGTCGTGCTGGCTGGATTGGTAGGCTTGAATTTACTGCCAGTGGCATCTTTGCCGCAAGTGGAGTTTCCTGTTATTTCAGTAAGTGCCAATTTACCGGGCGCCAATCCAGAAACAATGGCTTCCAGTATTGCCGCGCCACTGGAAAAATCATTTGGTCGTATTGCGGGCATTACCGAGATGACCTCTTCCAGTACACTTGGCTCGTCACGCATCACCATGCAATTTGATTTAGACCGTGACATTGATGGTGCCGCACGTGATGTGCAAGGTGCCATTAATGCATCTCGAACGCTATTGCCAAGTGGCATGCCAAAAAACCCAACCTATAATAAAAGTTCCCCGGCTGGCACAACCGTGCTGATACTAGGGCTGACCTCTGACACCATGACGCAGGGTCAAGTATACGATGCCGCTTCAACCATACTTGCACAAAAATTGGCACAAGTGACGGGTGTGGGTCAGGTGAGTCTGGGTGGTAGTTCGCTACCCGCAGTGCGTGTAGATATTAATCCTACAGCGCTTAATAAATTTAACCTTAGCCTTGAAGATGTGCGTACCGCACTGTCTACCACTAACTCCAATCGTCCTAGGGGCTCGGTAGAAACACATGATAAATACTGGCAGATATATACCAGCGATAAATCAAAAGTAGCCAGTGACTTCAGCCCGCTGATTATTGCTTATCGTAATGGTGCGGCTGTTCGCCTCTCGGACATCGGTAAGGTTACCGATTCAGTTGAAGATTTACAAAATGCAGGGTCAGCAAATGGCAAACCCACCATTATCGTGAGGATAGACCCTCAACCGAATGCCAATATCATTAAAATGTCTGATAGCATCAAACAGCTTTTACCTGAGTTGCGTAACGCTATGCCAGGCGCAATTAAAATGGAGTTACTGCAAGACCGTACTATCAACATACGCGCATCTCTAAAAGAAGTCTCGCGAAGCTTATTAATCTCATTAACGCTAGTGGTGCTGGTGGTGTTGCTTTTCTTGCGGAATATCTGCGCTACTATCATTCCTGCATTAGCTGTAATCGTCTCGCTGATTGGCACATTTGCCATTATCTACTTATGCGGCTTTAGCCTAAATAATCTATCACTAATGGCGCTGACCATAGGTACTGGGCTTTTGGTCGATGACGCTATCGTTGTGCAGGAGAATGTTGCAAGACATATGGAAGCTGGCGGTAATCGCCTGGAGGCGGCCTTGCAAGGCGCACGCGAGGTTGGCCCCACTGTGCTTTCAATGAGTTTGTCCTTGATTGCTGTATTTATCCCAATTCTGCTCATGGGCGGCATTGTCGGGAGACTCTTCCGGGAATTTGCAGTGACTTTGTCCGTAGCGGTATTGGTGTCCTTAGTGGTGTCACTCACCCTTACACCGATGATGTGTGCAACGCTGCTGAGTAATCACCATAATGCAAAGCAGGGGCGTCTAAGTTTGGCCTGCGAAAGAGCCTTTGATTGGTTACATAAGGCCTATGCAAGAAGTCTGACTAGTGTGTTACGCCATAGCGTGATCACAGTATTGATATTGATCGCGACAGTTATTTTGAATGTCTATCTTTATGTGATTGTGCCTAAAGGTTTTTTCCCGCAGCAAGATTCAGGTCGCTTAACAGGCTCAATTGTGGGTGATCAAAGTATTTCTTTTCAGGCAATGCAGCAAAAGCTTAATCGTTTCATTGCTATTGTAGGCAAAGATCCTGCCGTAGAGAATGTTGCAGGTTTTATCGGTGGCGGTCAGCGTAATAGAGGTCAGATGTTCGTGACATTAAAACCATTAGCCGAACGGAAACTTAGTGCTGATAAAGTGATTGCGCGTTTGCGCGGCAAGCTTTCAAGAGAGCCCGGTGCCAAACTCATGTTACAGGTCGTGCAGGATATTCGTATCGGTGGCAGGGCGGGTGACGCCCAATATCAATATACGCTGCAAGGTAGTGACTTAGAAGAGTTGCGTGTATGGGGGCCGAAGATAAACAAGGCACTAAGCCAGATGAAAGAACTCGCTGATGTTGGTAGTGATGGGGCTGACCGTGGCTTGCAAACAACATTAGTGGTAGACAGGGACGCCGCCAGTCGGCTTGGTCTTACCATGCAATTGATCGATTCAACCTTGAATAGTGCTTTTGGTCAGCGTCAGGTTTCAACTATCTACAACCCACTCAACCAGTATCATGTAGTGATGGGGCTGGCACCTGAATATCTACAAAGCCCAGAGTCGCTGAAAACTCTTTATATCACTACACCAACCGGTAGCCAGATACCATTTTCAACATTTAGTCATTATGAAATGACCAACACTGCTTTAGGCGTGAATCATCAAGGTCTGTATGCGTCTACGACAATTACTTTCAACCTGCAGCAGGGTGTTTCGCTAGAGCAGGCTACCTTGGCGATAGATAATACTTTTAATAGTATTGGCGTGCCAGCCTCTATTCACGGGGGATTTCAAGGTACAGCTAAAGCATTCCAAGAATCGTTAAAAAACCAGCCATGGCTGGTTTTGTTAGCGATATTAACAATGTATATTGTACTTGGGGTGCTATACGAAAGCCTGATACATCCAATCACCATACTTTCCACCTTACCGTCTGCTGGGGTAGGCGCGCTGCTGGCTTTGATGGCATTCGGTCAAGACCTTAACCTTATCGGTATGATAGGAGTGATATTACTTATTGGTATCGTGCAAAAGAACGCCATTATGATGATAGATTTCGCGCTAGATGCAGAGCGCAGGCAAGGTTTGAATTCACGCGACTCTATCTACCAAGCCTGTTTATTGCGTTTTCGTCCTATTTTAATGACTACCATGGCCGCTATGCTGAGTGCTTTGCCATTGATGCTGAGTCACGGTGATGGCGCTGAGTTGAGGCATCCATTAGGGATTGCCATTGTTGGTGGCTTGATTGTTAGTCAAGTGCTTACACTCTTTACTACGCCTGTAATTTATCTCTATCTTGATCGTGCAAGGACTTGGTTTCAGGGTCATCGAAAGACCGTGCCACCGGTTCAAAGTAACCCACTTGATCAAAGTAATATATTGGTTAAAACTTAATAGACGTAGTTATATTGAAAGAATAACTGGAATTAAAATGAAGTTAACTCATAAATCACCTGTAGTTTTGGCTTTCATGCTGTCTTTGCTATCAGGATGCATGCTTGGTCCCGATTATGTCAAACCTGAAACTACTAAGCCCATCGCATATAAGGAAGCAGAAGGCTGGAAAGTGGCTGAACCCAAGGATGTTGCTATCCATGAGAAATGGTGGGAGTTATTCAATGATGCACAATTGAATGCTCTGGAAGAGCAAGTGGAAATCTCCAACCAGAATATTGTGGCTGTGAAGGCCAGGTTTCGTCAGGCTCAGGCACTGGTAGCATCATCGCGCTCGGCTTATTTACCCCTAATTACGGGCACAGCATCTAAAACGCGTAATCAACCGTCAGGCAATAGCACTAACAGCATTAATGGCCCGGCTATTCGCGATACTAATTCACTATCACTTAATCTAAGTTGGGAAGCAGACATATGGGGAAAAATAGGGCGTACGGTGGAGGCCAGTCAGGCAAGTTTTGAAGCGACTGCCAGTGATATCGCCGCCGCTCGCCTAAGTGCACAGGCTGAACTTGCACAGAATTATTTTTCTTTGCGTATTGCTGATAACCAGAAAAAATTACTAGATGAAACTGTTATTGATTATCAAAAATCAATGGAGGTTACCCAGAATCGTTACAAGGCTGGAGTAGTAGGAAAAGCGGATGTGGTGCAGGCTGAAACAATACTTAAATCCACTCAAGCGCAGGCTTCAGACTTAGGTATTCAGCGTGCACAGTTTGAGCATGCAATTGCCCTATTAATTGGCAAAGCCCCTTCTGAACTTACCATTAAGCCAGAGTTGCTCAGTAGCACTACACCGAATATTCCGTTAAATGTACCCTCTGTATTGCTAGAACGTCGCCCTGATATTGCTGCTGCAGAACGACGTGTGGCTGCTGCAAATGCTGAAATTGGTGTGGCAAAAGCAGCCTTCTTTCCAAGTTTGACGCTATCTGCATTGGCAGGATTTCAAAGTAACAACTTGTCTGATTTACTTTCAATACCCAGCCGTATTTGGTCCTTAGGCTCATCATTGGCGATTGCGGTCTTTGATGGTGGCCAACGCCGTGCACTGAGTGACCAAGCGATTGCAGTCTATGATGAAAATGTAGCAACATATCGTCAAACGGTATTAACTGGATTTAAAGAGGTGGAAGATAGCTTAGCTGCACTTCGTGTCTTGCAAGAAGAGCAAAAGCTACAGGCAGAATCACTTGAAGCAGCGCGCCTATCACAGAGTTATACTATCAATCAGTATAAGGCTGGCGTAGTGACTTACTTGGATGTGATAAATGTCAATAATATCGCACTCAATAACGAACGTATACTGATTAACTTACAAGGTAATCAGATGCTTAATAGTGTTCTATTGATTAAGGCGCTTGGTGGTGGGTGGGAAGTGAAGAAGTAGTGCGTCTCAAGTTTTAAACATACGAGCTACATAGGTAACAGGAACAATTAGCGCTCTATCTTACATAGCCAGGTGGCGGTGGAGGGGGGTAATAATATTGTTGTGTCGGTGGCGTGTAATTAACTGGGGGAGCCATATTGCTACGATGATATCCAGACACAAAATTTCCAGAAACAGGCACGCGATGTCCTTTTGCATACATGCATTGGATATAGGCATTATCGAAGCGTTGCTGAGTAACCCCAGAAGATACAGCGGCAGCATTTGATCCTTCTGCCGTTCCCACTAGTAAGCCTGTACCTGCGCCTATAGCAGCTCCGCCGCTACCACCTACTGCAGCCCCTAATGCCGCTCCAACCACAGTGCCTACAACCGCACTTTTAGCCATACTGTCGTTTCCGGCTTTGCTTGGTGAAATGCCACTTTGCTGCGACCCATATTGTTGGCAACTATTGTCATCGTAGCGAAACTGCTCAAAGCTTTTACCTGTGCCAGGTAATGCCATCCTGCTAGGGCCGTCAGGTATGGTGGTACAACCTGCGATGGTCAATACACATATAGATGCAAGAATTGTCTTTTTCATAAATAATTAACCCAGTGTCTTTTAATTAACCTAGCGTCTTGGCGGCTCAGGTACTACTTTTTGCCAGCCCTGTGGGCAATCTTTTATATAAGGATAGTAACCCTCTGGTTTGTCACAGTGATACCAAAAATTATCTTGCTGTGGTGCAGATTGTGATGAGTCAACTTGAGGGCCTATCGCTTGAGGTTGTTGTTGGCCTTGCTCTATATAATAAACTGGCGGTTGCTGTGGTGTAACGACAACAGCAGGTGGATAGCCATAATAATAAGGCGGCGGATAACCATAATAAAAGGGATCCCCATAATAACGAGGATAGTAAGGCCCAAATCCTGGACCTATATAGAGGCCAATATTGCTATGCCAATGTCCACCACCTCCATGGCCATGGTCAGCCATTGCTAAACCACTACCAAGTAATCCTGTGGTTAGTGCTAAAAGCGCACATAGTTTGATGATTTTCATAATTTATCTTCTATATCAGAACTAATTAAAAAATAAGACTTAATACTGCACTCACAGTTCTATATTAGTCTCGAATATTGATGTAAAAATATGTAAATATGCTGTGTTGCAAATACTCATTTTGTTTACCGCTAAATAAAGGTTTATTTATATTTCATAGGTAGTATTAGCAAAAAATGACTTTGCTGTATTGGTAGTTATTCGCTTGACCAGAGTGGTCTGCCTGTCTAATATCTGATGTACATGACTAATTTTTGTCGTATCAGCACATTAGCCTGCATACCTTTGCAAGGCCTGAGAAATACACTCAACCGTTGCAAATCTAAATTTTCATTAAGACTTCTTTTTGCAATATTTTTAGTGGTATTTTTCAATATTTCAGCTACACAAGCTGCGGTTGAAGAGTTGCGCTATGCGGTAGAGATTACGGCGCCTCCACCTCTTGATACTTTACTGAAGAAACACCTTGAAATCGTAAAAGCACGTGATAACCCGCGTATGTCACCCGCGGAATGGCTTAGGCTTTACCATGATGCGCCTGCCGCTATCAATGATTTACTCGCTACAGAAGGCTATTTTTCTGCTTCGATTAAACAAACTATAGATAACAATGCAGGTTTATCGACTGCACACTTTACGGTAAATCCAGGGCCGCCTGCGTTAATCAGTACTGTGAATTTAAAGTTTACAGGTGTGATTACACAGCAGGCTACGAGTGAGTCACCTGATA
>JBKJRF010000182.1:0-9884 GCA_046594825.1 Methylotenera sp. | reverse complement strand
CGTTCAATACGAGGCGGTATTCCGCTATGTTGGCCTTGGTTTGGTGCACACCCTACCGATAGTAGCTTATGTATGCACGGTTTTGCACGCGTTACACCGTTCACGGTAATTGATGTTGGACAGATGAGCAATGGCTACACGCGTGTGATTTTGCAGATGAAACATACTGAAAACGCCGCGCGTCAGCTTTCTTACCCATATACCTTAGTATTGACTATTGAAATCGGCGAAACGTTGTCTATTAAACTTGCAACCACTAACCGCGCTAGACAACCGTTCTTCATGGGTGAAGCATTCCATACTTATTTTAATATTGGCGATGTAGAAAAAATCAGTCTTACAGGGCTTGAGGATTCAGAATATGCCGACAAATTATTGGACTATTGGCGCGATACTCAAGATGGCACTGTGAGATTTGATCAAGAGTTCGATCGTGTTTATGTGGGTACGCGTTCTGCAGTCACTATTCATGATGAATTGCTCGGCCGTAATATTACTATCAATAAAAAAGGGAGTAGCTCTACAGTGGTATGGACGCCTTGGGAGAAAAAAGCACACCAGATCGTTGATATGCCAAGAGATGATGGCTGGCGCAAAATGATTTGTGTAGAAACGGCCAATGCCATGGAAAACATCGTCATGATTAATCCTGGTTATACACATGTGCTGTCGGTGGAGTATGTGGTAACTGATATTTAATCAAAGTTTTATATATGTCGAATAAGCTCGCAAGCGAAACCAGTCCATATCTACTGCAACATGCTGAAAACCCTGTGGAATGGTATCCGTGGGGCGAGCAAGCACTTACTTTAGCCAAGGAACTCAATAAGCCGATATTGCTCTCTATCGGCTATTCGGCTTGTCATTGGTGTCACGTAATGGCGCATGAGTCGTTTGAGGATGCAGCAACTGCTGCCATCATGAATACGCATTTCATCAATATCAAAGTTGATAGGGAAGAGCGTCCAGATATTGACCAGATTTATCAAGCAGCACACAGCATGTTGTCCAACAAAAGCGGTGGCTGGCCACTCACAGTATTTTTAACGCCTAATCAAGAACCCTATTTTACTGGTACCTATTTCCCTAAAACGGCACGTTATCAACTGCCAGGTTTTGCGGATTTAGTACCACGCGTTGCGGCTTATTACCATGAGCGTAAACAAGATGTCGCAACACAAAATGCACAATTGGCTGAGGCACTAGCGCGCACTATTCCAATTGCTAATACCGTGGTTTCAGCAAATGAAAGTACCGTTGCATTGGGTTTTGAGCAGTTACGGGAAAGTTTTGATTTTGAGCATGGCGGTTTTGGCACAGCACCAAAATTCCCCAATCCGGCTGATATTACTTTGCTATTGCATCAAGCCAAAACTGGCAATAAGCAAGCTGAGGCAATGGCACTTCAAATGCTCTCTGCCATGGCGGCTGGCGGTATTTATGACCAAATCGGTGGTGGTTTTTGCCGCTACTCAGTAGATGAGCGCTGGAATATTCCGCATTTTGAAAAAATGCTTTATGACAATGGGCAGTTACTTTTTTTATATGCCGATGGCTGGCAATTGACTAAAAATCCCAAAGATAAAGAAATCTATGCACAAGTGATCACCGAAACTATCACTTGGTTACAACGTGAAATGATCTCGCAACATGGCACGACCAAAGGCGCAATCTATTCATCATTAGATGCTGACTCAATAAATGCCCATGGACACAGTGCAGAAGGTGCATTTTATATATGGCAACCCGCAGAAGTAAAAGCTTTGCTTACCCCTGAAGAGTTTGTTGTAGCTTCCCGCTGTTTTGGGTTTGACCGCGCCGCTAATTTTGAAGACCCGCATTCTGAAACTCAGGCTTGGCATGCTTATATGGCTGTTAATCCAGATGAACAAGATAAAGCTTTATTACAATCAGTAAAAGAAAAGTTATTTAGCGCTCGTGAGCAACGTATACGACCCGGGCTAGATGACAAAATATTGACGTCTTGGAACGCGCTTGCGATTAAAGGTTTAGCTCGCGCAGGTGCAGTGTTGAATCGTACAGAATGGATATTAGTTGCACAAAACGCCGTTGATTTTATACGCGAACAATTGTGGGTTAAAAATGCTGCCGGGGCATTCCAGCTATTAGCGACTGCTAAAGATGACAAAGTACACCTTGATGCTTATTTAGATGACCATGCATTTTTGTTAGATGCACTTATTGAGTTGATGCAAGCTGATTACAGAACAGTAGATATGCAGTTTGCTGAAGAAATTGCTGAGGCATTACTAGAGAATTTTGAAGCTGAAGATGGTGGTTTTTATTTTACTTCACATCATCACGAGCGATTGATCTATAGGCCTAAACAAGGTTATGACAACGCCACACCTAGCGGCAATGGTGTTGCCGCAGTTGCGCTACAGCGTTTTGGACACATTCTGGGTGAGCCGCGTTATTTGCAAAGTGCAGAGCGTACTTTGCAAGCCTTTGATACCACAATTAAACGTAACCCAGCAGCATGTGCAAGTTTGACGCATGCATTGCATGAGTATTTAATGCCACCAACTATGGTGATATTGCGTGGAGATTCCGCAAAACTATCAGCATGGCGACATGAAATTGCACAATATTATTATCCGCATCATCTATTTTTCTACCTAGATGAAACTGTGAATGCGTTGCCACAAACATTGCAAAGAAATTTGTCTGAAGATGTCAACGCATGGGTATGCCGAGGCGTTGTTTGTTCTCGCAGTGTCAATAATTTAACAAGTTTGTTGAGTCAGATTTAATAAGGTTATACTTATCAAATTATTTGCTTTAACTGGCTTGTTAAAATTGTAATTGCAGGTATCATACCTCGTTGCAAAAAAAGCAGATTATAAGTATTTAAATTACAAGTTTTTAAGCGTCAATTCAAGGAGATAGCATGAAAGCATTATTATTAACAATCGCTGCTGCTGGTTCAATGTTGGTTGCAGCTCAAGCTAATGCAGTTGACGCGAAAGCGGCAGAAGCACTTGCGCAAAAAAGTGGCTGTCTAGCTTGCCACAGTGTTGAGAAAAAAGTCATTGGCCCAGCTTATAAAGATGTTGCGGCAAAATACAAAGGTGATAAAGGTGCTGAGGCGCGTTTAGTTGCTAAAGTTAAAGCTGGTGGTAGCGGCGTTTGGGGTCCTATGGCTATGCCAGCAATGGGCGCACAAGTTAAAGAAGCTGATATTACTACAGTGGTTCAGTGGGTATTGTCACTATAAGATTCTATCTATTGAGTTTGTAGGTTAGTACAAACTTTAGGTGGGTTCAAAATAAAAAAGCCAGTCATTAGACTGGCTTTTTTATTTTATTAAATACTTTTATTCAATTTACTGTGATGTATCGAATAAACAAAATAAACCGCTATACCAATCAATATCCATACACCAAACCTCATCCATGTAACTGCTGGTAAAAAGGTCATTAATGCACCACAGGATAATATACCTAATCCAGGAATTAACGGATTAAATGGGTTCTTGAACGGCCGTTTTAGGTTTGGATGGCGGATACGCAATACAATCACACCTACAGACACCATCACAAAACTGGCGAGCGTACCGATGTTTACAGTTTCGGCCAGTTCACCTAGCGGAATAAAGCCTGCTACGATAGACACTATCAAACCGCACATCAAAATAATTTTTGTTGGGGTTTGGCGGTCTGGATTCACTTCTGAAAATATAGGTGAAATTAAACCATCACGGCTCATGGCAAAAAGAATGCGCGTCAAGCCATAGAGTAGCACCAGCAATACGGTAATCAAACCAGCTAATACGCCAGTGGCAACCAAGGTAGACGCCCAAGTGTAGCCAATTTTAGTCAGAGCAAAAGCCACAGGTGAAGGCACATTAAGTTCGGTGTAAGGCACAATGCCTGTGAGTAGCGCCGACACTATGATATAGATGATTGTACAAAACGTCAGTGAAGCGATTAACCCGATTGGTAAATCTCGTTGAGGATTTTTAGCTTCTTCAGCCGCAGTGGATACTGCATCAAAACCGAAATAAGCAAAAAATACTAACGACGCACCCGCTAACACTCCGATATTTTTACCATCTTCTAAAGTGCTAAACCAACCGAACGGCATAAATGGATGCCAGTTATCAGTATTAAGATGCATTGAAGCAAGTGTGATAAAAATGGCGATAGTTGAAAGTTTAATAATGACGATAATATTATTAAAGCGAGCACTTTCTTTAACGCCTATCAGTAACAAAATGGTCAGTACCCAAATAATGGCAAAAGCGGGGAGGTTGATTAGACCGCCAATCATAGGTGCTTTAGTGAGCGTTTCTGGCAGATGTAGGTTGAAGTTTGCGAGTGTATTTACGAAATATCCCCCCCAGCCATTAGCCACTGCCGCTGCGCCGACGCCGTATTCCAGTAGTAAAATCCAACCCATCACCCAAGCGGCAAATTCACCAAACGCCACATAGCTATAGCCATAAGCACTGCCAGAGCCACCAATAGATGATGCTAATTCTGCATAAGAAAATGCGGCAAAAGCAGAGGCCACGCCAGCAATGACAAATGATAATACCACCGCAGGGCCAGATTCGGTCGCCGCAGCGATACCTGTAAGTACGAAAATACCAGTACCGATTGCACAACCAATACCAAGCAATGCTAAGTCAAAAGCGGTCAGGCATTTTTTCAAACCGCTATTAGAATGTTCTACAATGTGTTTAGTACGAAGAAGCTGCTTGAGCATGCGAGACGTCCTTTATAAAGGCTACTTATTAGTTTAAAAAAGCTAAATTCTCGTTAATCCTAAACATATAACGAAGTATGGTCAATTGAAACTTTTATAAGTAAGCTTCTGCTAATTGATACGTTAGATTTGAGTCAGTTATCTTAGCTATTAAACATCGCTTTCATCACGGCAATCATATAACTATGGTCTAAAACACCGGCACTCTCTCGAATACTGTGCATTGCCCACATGGGAGAGCCAACGTCCACAGTAGCCACACCTAAGTTCGACGCTACAATTGGACCTATGGTGCTGCCACAGCCTAAATCGGTGCGATGTGCATATTGCTGATAGGGTACGCCTGCGGTTTCACAGAGCGTAATAAAACGTGCTGCGGTATCAGCACTAGTTGAGTAGCGCTGGTTAGCATTGGTTTTAATGACTGGACCTTTGTTCACTAATGCGTGGTGGCAGGGTTCATAAGCGCCAGCGTGGTTTGGGTGATAGGCGTGCGCCATATCGGCACTGATAAAAAAGCTTTGTGCTAATGTGCGTAATTTATCTTCTTCACTAAGGTTAACAGTCGCACTGATGCGTTGAATCACATCTGATAAAAAGCTCCCACTAGCACCTGTAACACTTTCGCTACCTACTTCTTCATGGTCGAATAGTGCACAGACGATGGTTGAATTTGGATTTTTAGTTGCAAGTAAGGCCGTTAAAGCAGCATGGCATGATGCTAAGTTATCCAGCTGGCTATCGGCGATGAATTCTTGATTTGCACCCCAAAATACACCTTTTTGTGTGTCAAAAACATTGAGCTCAAAAGTGAGAATATCCTCAGATTTAATGCCTATTTTTTCAGCGATATGGCTTAAAAATTGTTTATTCGCTTCAATGCCTGCTTCACTCTCACCAAAAATCAGTGGTAATTCAGTTTGCTTGTTGAGTTTCAAGCCTTTATCGTTGACTTCACGATTCATGTGAATGGCAAGGTTAGGTAAACGCATGACTGAATCATCAAATTTAACCATGCGCGTTTCAAAGCCGGCTTTAGTGCGTACTGTAACACGGCCTGCAACGCTTAAATCGCGGTCAGTAAAGGTGGCTAAAATAGGCCCACCGTACACTTCAACACCGATGCGAACTAAACCGTCACTACTAAAAGCTGCATGCGGTTTAAGTCGCAAGCCTGGCGAATCCGTATGGGCGCCTATCATGCGAAAGCCTGAGTCCGTTAGTGCTTGTTTACCGAGTGTAAACGCGATAATAGAAGCGCCACCACGCACTACAAAGTAACTGCCGGCAGTGTTAAGTTGCCATGCCTGTGTTTCTTCAAGTGCGGTAAATCCCTGTTTTAATAGATGCTGTTCAACAGTGCTAACAGCATGCCAAGGACTAGGGCTCTCATCTATAAATTCAAGTAAATCATTAGCTTGCTTACGAATATTGGCTGAAATTTTCATGATGGATGGTTGTGAGTAGGTATGAATTACCGTGCTTAAAGATTAGCTAGCCAATCTTTATCAATTAAAAAATCAGAGTAAAGTTTAGCCTCTGGGCTACCTGCTTCGGGTTTCCAGTCATAACGCCATTTTACGATAGGCGGCATAGACATTAAAATTGATTCGGTCCGGCCATTGGACTGCAAACCGAATAGTGTTCCACGGTCATACACTAAATTAAATTCTACATAACGGCCACGTCTATATGCCTGAAAATCTCTATGAACTTCACTGTAAGGCGTATCTTTGCGGCGCTGAACCAAAGGCAGGTAAGCATTTAAAAAGCTATCACCCACTGCACGTTGTAAGGCAAAACTTTGCTCAAACCCTAATGCATTAAAGTCATCAAAAAAGATGCCGCCTATACCACGCGGCTCTTTACGATGCTTTAAATAAAAGTATTCATCACAGTGCTTCTTAAATAGCGGATAGTAAGCAGGGTCAAAAGCATCTAAAGCTGTTTTATTGGTACGATGAAAATGGATGACATCTTCTTCAAAGCCGTAATAGGGCGTTAAATCCATGCCGCCACCAAACCACCAGATAGGCGATTCACCTTCTTTTTCTGCTACAAAAAAGCGAATGTTCATGTGCACGGTAGGCACAAATGGATTGCGAGGATGCAGTACAAGTGAAACGCCCATCGCCTCCCAAGTACGACCTGCCGCTTCGGGGTGCGCAATAGTCGCTGCAGGCGGTAATTTTTTACCCAGCACATGAGAGAATCCCACACCTGCTCGCTCAAACACATTACCCTCTTCGAGTAAGCAAGAGGTCCCGCCACCGCCTTCTGAGCGATTCCAGCTGTCATGCAAAAAAGTTTTGCCATCAACGAGTTCAAGTGCCTCAACAATGCGTGATTGCAGGCCTTGCAAATAAAGTAAAACTGCTTGGGTATTCACGGGAAAGTATTAGCCTTAACCTTTAACTGCGCGATAACCAATATCTGTACGATATTGTGCGCCGTCAAATTTGATTTCATTCGCTATTTTATAGGCTTGTTGTTGGGCAAATTTCACCGTTTCTCCTAGCGCTGTTACACATAGTACGCGGCCGCCACTGGTTAACACTTTGCCATCTTTCAATACTGTACCAGCATGAAATACATGTGCATCGGTTAAACCTTTAGGCATGCCTGTAATCTCATCGCCCAAACGCGGAGTTTCTGGGTAGTTACTGGACGCCATCACCACACCAAGCGCAGTGCGTCTATCCCATTCCGCTTCAACTTTATCCAGCGTGCCGTTGATTGCATGTTCGGCCAGTGCGACGAAGTCACTTTTCAGACGCATCAAAATCGGTTGCGTTTCTGGGTCGCCCATGCGGCAATTAAACTCTAAAGTTTTCACACCACCATTAGGTGAAATCATTAAGCCTGCGTATAAAAAACCTGTATAAGGAATGCCATCTTTTGCCATACCCTCGACTGTAGGGCGGATGATTTCGCGCATTACTTTTGCGTGAATTTCAGGCGTTACGACAGGTGCAGGAGAATAAGCACCCATACCACCGGTATTAGGGCCAAGATCTTTATCTAATAATCGCTTATGGTCTTGGCTAGTGGCGAGTGGCAATATATTTTTACCATCTACCATGACAATAAAACTGGCTTCTTCACCCGTTAAGAACTCTTCAATCACTACACGTGCGCCTGCGCTGCCAAGCTTGTTGTCTGAAAGCATTGCATCAATCGCACTATGAGCTTCAACGCTAGACATTGCGACTACTACGCCCTTACCAGCCGCTAAACCGTCGGCTTTAATTACAATAGGCGTACCTTGCTGGTTTACATAATCATGCGCTTGTGTAGCATTGGTGAAAGTAGCGTAAGCCGCAGTAGGAATGTTATGGCGCATCATAAAAGCTTTGGCGAAGTCTTTAGAACCTTCTAGCTGTGCTGCTAATTTGGTAGGACCAAAAATTTTAAGACCAGCTGCACGAAACGCATCTACTACGCCTACAGAAAGGGGTGCTTCTGGGCCCACAATCGTGAGGTAAATCTGTTCGTCTTGTGCAAATTTAACTAAATCAACCACGTTGCTAATCGGTACATTCAACATATCGGGGTCTAACGCTGTACCAGCGTTGCCTGGTGCGACATATACACGGCTAACTTCTTTATTTTGTGCGATTTTCCAAGCCAGTGCATGCTCGCGACCACCACCACCAATAACTAAAATTTTCATAAATTCATTTTACTGGCAAATCACGTTGTCACGTGCTCGCTCATCCCTAGTCTAACTTAATTATATGCCTGCGTCATTTGCTCCGCGGCGCCTAGTGCTTATCCCATGAAAAGAATGACAGGATAATCAAACAATTTCTAATGCCTGAAATGGCGAATACCCGTTACTACCATGACTAAGCCATGTTCGTCTGCAGCAGTAATCACTTCTTCATCACGCATACTACCGCCTGGGTGAATCACACAGCTCGCCCCTGCTTCTGCTAGCACATCAATGCCATCACGGAACGGGAAGAATGCATCTGAGGCTACAACTGAATTTTTTAGAGTAAGTCCTGCATTTTGTGCTTTGATCGCAGCGATTTTCGTACTATCCACACGGCTCATTTGCCCTGCACCTACGCCTAGCGTCATGCCGTTGCCACAGAATACGATTGCGTTTGATTTCACATATTTAGCTACGCGCCAGGCAAATAGTAAATCTGCCATTTGTTGTGGGGTAGGTTGTTTCTTCGTGACTACTTTTAAGTCAGATTGGCTTATTTCATGGTTATCAGCGGTTTGAATCAGTAAACCTGAGCCTACACGTTTAGTTTCATGTGAGTTGCGACCTTGTTCCCATGCACTCGCTCCTAATTTTAAAGCGCCACCTTTAGGTAACGCAATTTTAAGTACACGTACATTGGCTTTAGCTGTAAATATTGCCAGTGCTTCAGCCGTGTAGTCTGGTGCAATGAGTACTTCAACAAATTGCTTACTTACAGCTTCAGCCGCAGCTTTATCAACTGTGTTATTAAAGGCGATAATGCCGCCGAAAGCGCTGCTAGGGTCAGTCTGAAAGGCTTTGGAGTAGGCCTCCAATACACTAGTGCCTAGTGCTACGCCGCAAGGATTAGCATGTTTAACAATCACGCAGGCTGTAGTATCAAAGGATTTAACGGTTTCCCAAGCGGCATCAGCATCAGCGATATTGTTGTAGCTTAGTTCTTTACCCTGCAACTGTTGCGCAGTGACGAGTGAGCCTGGCGCAGGATATAAATCACGGTAAAAAGCGGCTTGTTGGTGCGGATTTTCGCCATAGCGTAAATCTTGTAATTTAACAAAACGGCCATTAGTTTGTGCAGGAAAACTGCTACGTGAGCCATCGGTATTAAATGATGATAAGTAATCGCTAATCGCGCCATCATAATTACTAATGCGGTTGAATGCGGCGATTGATAAAGCAAACTGGGTTGCTTGGCTTACAGCGCCGCCTGTACTTTTAAGTTCACTCATTACATCTGCATATTGACTCGCATCGGTCAGCACTGCGACATCTTTCCAGTTTTTAGCTGCCGAGCGTACCATCGCCGGGCCGCCAATATCAATGTTTTCTATGGCATCTTCCAGCGTGCAGTTTGGCTGTGCTACAGTCGCTTCAAACGGATAAAGATTTACTACTACCATATCGATATTCGGAATATCAGCTGCTTTCATGGCTG
>JBKJRF010000001.1:0-3135 GCA_046594825.1 Methylotenera sp. | reverse complement strand
GTAGCATCTTAGAGCCTGCTGGAGCATTGGCAACGGCTGGTATTAAAGAATACGCTAAGCGCAATAATCTCAAGGGTGAAACCTTGGTCGGTATTGCGTCAGGCGCGAATATGAATTTTGATCGCTTACGCTTTATTGCAGAACGCGCTGAAATCGGCGAAAAACGTGAAGCGGTATTAGCAGTAACAATTCCGGAGCAGCCTGGTGCCTTTAAGAATTTCTGCCGTTTACTAGGTGACCGCAATATCACCGAATTTAACTATCGCTATTCTGACCCAAAAAATGCACATATCTTTGTCGGTGTAGCGATTGCTGATCCATCTGAATCAGCTACGTTAGTAACTGCACTTCAAACACAGGGTTTACCGACAATCGATCTAACCGATAACGAAGTAGCTAAACTACATTTGCGCCACCTAGTGGGCGGCCACGCGCCGCAAGCAGAAAACGAAATGGTATTTAGATTTGAGTTTCCTGAAAAACCAGGTGCGCTGATGAAGTTTTTAGACACCATGGGGCACGATTGGAATATCAGTTTATTTCATTATCGCAATCATGGCGCTGACTTTGGTCGTGTATTGGTTGGGATGCAAGTCCCTCCAGAGGACACCACTGCGTTTAGGGAATTTTTAGATAATTTAGGTTATCCGCATTGGGATGAGACTAGCAACCCTGCATATAAATTATTTTTAGGTTAATTTACATCTATACAGCCATATTGATGGTTGCATACAACCAATCACAACCTGCAATAAATATAAGTATTTGTTTTTAATCACTATAATTATAAGAATGATTCTTGCATTCCATTAGCATTAGACCTCAACGCAATATGCATGGTTGAACCTAAGTATGTGATGTGTGCTCAATAGATTACCTAGATAAAAAAATAAGGAGAAATAAAGGATGAAGTTAACGCATTTAGTAATTGCTACTGCAGTGAGCATGGCTGTCGGTATAACAGCTAATGCTGCTGACCGCGGTAAGGCATATGTTTCTAATCAAGATGGCGGTGTGTCCGTGATTGACTTAAATACACTTACATCAACCGCTGATATTGATGTAAAAGCTGAAGGTCCTCGTGGCCTAGCTGTTACAGATGATGGGAAATTCTTGATTGTTGCTACGCGTGAGAATGGTAGCGTTTCTATTATTGACACGGCGACTAATGACGTTGTGAAGCAAATTCCAGTCGGCAAAAATCCAGAGTTTGTACGTGTGCGTGGCAACTTCGCCTTTGTGTCTTATGAACCAAGCGCAAAAGCTGGGCCCCCTCCTGCACCAGGTTCTGATGCGGCTAAAGCAGCAGAAAAAGACGATGCTGATGATAACCAAGAACCCGCACGCATTGGTATTATTGATTTGAAATTAGGCAAAAAAGTGCGTGAGATCATTGGCGGCCCTGAGACTGAAGGCGTTGAATTTAGTAAAGATGGTAAGCAATTGATCATCACTAATGAAGCTGATAACAGTGTGACTGTGCACAGTATGAAAACAGGTAGCTTATTAAAAACCATCAAAACGCATCAATATGGTGATCGCCCCCGCGGCGTTAAAGCATCACCTGATGGCAAAACTTACGTAGTGACACTAGAGTTTGGTAATAAATTTATGGTGATGAACAAAAACTTCAAAGTATTACGCACTGTCGATACTGGCGTGACACCTTACGGAATTGCTTATGATCGTAAAGGTGAGCGTATTTTTGTAGCGGCAAATAAAGCTAAAACGTTAGAAGTCTACGATGCCAAAACATATGAGAAGATTAAAGATATTGCTACTGGCAATCGTTGCTGGCACTTTACTTTTACTCCTGACGACAAGGAAGTATTGCTAGCTTGCGGAAAATCAGACGCAGTATTTGTGATTGATGCAGAAAAACTTGAAGTGACCAAACAGATCGAAGACAAAAAAACACCTTGGGGTGTAGTCACTTATCCAAAATCTATGGGTAGTTTAGATACAGCGATTAAATAGTTAATATCTTTTACTTACAAGTTGAAATAAGAAAAGCCCCGAAATTCGGGGCTTTTTACTATTGAACCGCTAACTTCGCCGTTATGAATTCCCACTCTTTGGGATCTACCGGCGTGATCGATAAACGATTACCTCGTTGCAATATGCGCATATTTGCAAGTTCTGGATATTCTCGCAGCTCTTTTAGACTAAGCAAGCGTGTTTTACGTACTAGCTTTACGTCTACATTTAACCAACGCGGGTTTTCAGGTGTGGCTTTTTCATCATAGTATTTATGACCCTTGATAAATTGCAAACGGTCTGGATAGGCTAATGCACTAACTTCCGCAATACCTGCAATACCAGGTACCTCGCAATTTGAATGGTAGAAAAATACACCATCTCCCACCTTCATTTGGTCACGCATAAAATTTCTAGCTTGATAGTTTCGTATTCCGTACCAGTCCACAGTTTGATTGGGAAAAGCTGCTAAATCATCAATTGATACATCAGTAGGCTCAGACTTCATTAGCCAATAGCGCATATTTCACCTTTATTCTTAAATTTTAATGACAACAAACTTGAATTTAATTTTATTGTCATTTACAACATAAATTGTACGACAATATAGTCAAACGACATTATTGAAAATTAGAGAAATTTATATGGCCAACAATTTAATCAAAAAACCACAAGATAAAAATGTACTCGGCACCCCATTACAATTATGCAGTACAGACCCTTTGACTGGTTTCACGCGCAATGGCTGTTGTGAAACAGGCCCCGAAGACAACGGTAGCCATACTGTATGTGCGCAAGTAACCGATGAGTTTTTAGCATTTTCCATTTCACGTGGAAATGATTTAAGTACCCCTCGTCCAGAATATGGATTTGAGGGCTTAAAAGCGGGAGACCGTTGGTGTGTATGTGCCGCTCGCTGGCTTGAAGCAAGCGAGGCCGGCTTTGCACCGCCTGTGATTTTAGAGTCTACTCAAATTAAGTGTTTAGAAATCGTAAGCTTGGCTGATTTGAGATATCACGAACTTAGATAATCAATTTAATATAGGAGTTCTCCACGGATACAGCCTAGGCTAGCATCCTGAACCAAAAAGGCTCAAGTGGTAGCGGCCTAGAGCGCATTAGGTACACCCGCCAAGAGGTTCTTAAAAGAGCACTCAA
>JBKJRF010000197.1:0-2837 GCA_046594825.1 Methylotenera sp. | reverse complement strand
ACGCGTTGCTATTGTAGATGGTCAAAAACTCATCGATCTAGATATTGAACACGCTGGTAAAGAACAACGTAAAAGCAATATTTACAAAGGTGTTATCACCCGTATTGAACCTTCATTAGAAGCCGCTTTTGTCGATTACGGAATGGATAGACACGGCTTTTTACCATTTAAGGAAGTGGCTCGCAGTTACTACAAAGAAGGTGCTGATGGTCGTGCGCGCATTCAAGATGCATTAAAAGAAGGTCAAGAGCTAATAGTTCAAGTAGATAAAGACGAACGTGGCAATAAAGGTGCAGCACTCACTACATTCATCTCGTTAGCTGGTCGTTATTTAGTATTAATGCCTAACAATCCTCGTGGTGGTGGTGTATCACGCCGCATTGAAGGTGAAGATCGCGACGAATTACGCGATGTATTATCTCAACTCGAAGTACCGAAAGGCATGAGTATTATTGCGCGTACTGCTGGTATTGGCCGCAATGCCGAAGAGTTGCAATGGGATTTAAACTACCTCACACAATTATGGACTGCGATTGATGGTGCTTCTGCGATGCAAGCAGGTGCTTACCTCATTTATCAAGAAGGTAGCTTAGTAATCCGTGCTATTCGCGATTACTTTAGCTCTGATATTGGTGAGATTTTAATCGATACGCCTGATATTCATGAGCAAGCTGTGCAGTTTATGAATCACGTGATGCCAGGCAATGTGTCACGCGTTAAGCTATATCAAGATGAAATTCCACTCTTTACCCGCTTTCAAATTGAGCATCAAATTGAATCTGCATTTTCACGCGAAGTGCGCTTGCCTTCTGGCGGCGCGATTGTCATTGACCATACAGAAGCTTTAGTGTCAGTAGACGTTAACTCGGGTCGTGCAACGCGTGGTACCGATATTGAACATACAGCATTTAACACCAACTTAGAAGCTGCTGAAGAAGTGGCGCGCCAATTACGTTTACGCGATTTGGGCGGCTTGGTAGTCATTGACTTTATTGACATGGAAAGCCAACGCAATCAGCGTGAGGTTGAAAATGCTTTACGCGATGCTTTACATGCTGACCGTGCACGTGTGCAGACAGGCAAGATTTCTCGCTTTGGTTTACTGGAGCTATCTCGTCAACGTTTACGCCCTAGCTTAGGTGAAACGAATCATATCCCTTGCCCACGCTGTAGCGGCACTGGTCATATTCGCGGTATTGAATCCACTGCATTGCACATTCTTCGCATCACACAAGAAGATGCAATGAAAGATAACAGTGCAATTATTCAAGTACAGTTGCCTGTTGAAGTTGCAACGTTCTTATTGAATGAAAAACGCGCTGATATCCACAAAATTGAACAACGTATGGGTGTAGAAGTGGTATTGATTCCTAACATCCACCTTGAAACACCTAACTACAACATTGTGCGCGTTAAGCATGATGATGTGAACGATGAAACCAGCCGTGCGAGCTACAAAATGGTAGAGTTGCCTGCTGAAACGACTTATATCCCGAATGCTGAAGATGTTGCTAAAGCAGTTAGACCGGTCGCCGCTGTAAAAGGCATTACGCCGTCTGCACCCGCACCAATTGTGATTGATGTCCCGGCTACAGCTAAATCAACTGTAGCTAAATTATCATTATTTGCACGTATTAAAAACTTTTTCAGTACATCCGCTACAGTAGAACCACAAAAAACTGAAGCTGAGAAAACTGAAGAAGCTCGCCGCGAAACTAATCGTGACAATAACCGCAATAATCGCAACCGCAATAATCGCAATCGTAATGAGCGTAATCGTAATGAGCGCACGGATAAAGATATAAATCAGAATCGTCCTGCTCGAAACAATGAGGCTAAAACTGAGATTAAAGGATCAGAAACACGCACGGCAGAAAACAAATCGCAGGAACCACGCCAACAAAAACCGCAACAGCCTAAAAATGAACAGCAACGTAACGAACAGCCACGCAACACCAATCAACAAACAAACGCTATTAATGAAGCGCCTGCAATTGATGCTGCAGGTGAGCCACGTTCAGAGCGTACAGGTCGTCGTAATCGCAACAATCGTCGTGGCCGTCGTGACCGTGATGAGAGTGTAGTAAACGATACGAATCGTCCATTCATTCCAAATGATGAAATCAATGCTAATCAATCTAACGCTAGTAATGAGGTAATCTTTGTTACGCCTAAGACTGATGTAGAAAATAAGGTGGAAAGCAATACAACAATAGCAGCGCCGATTGTTGCTGAAGCGCAAGCAAATCTTGCTGCAAGCGCTGATATTATATTAACTAAGACAACTACAGAGGCAACCGTACCTAAAGCGAAACCTGAAGGTAGAAAACCTAAAACTGCAAAAGCAACAGTGGCTATTGCTGAAAATGTAGTTGCAAGCGAAACTGCCCTGCAGCCAAGCAAAGTAAGTATAGATGCTAAAGTAAGTGGCGTTGCTGTTGATACAGCAGTTAAAACTGAAAACAAACGCCCTGCGCGTCCGCGTAAACCAAAAGCTGAGTCTAAGCCTGTTGATTTAGCTTCAGTAGGTTTGCAATTGGTAGAAACTAAAGCAGACTCAGCACCTAAAGCAGTCACTCCTGTTGAAGTAGCTAAACCAAGTGGGCCTCGCAAAGCTGCCGCTTGGCAGCAAAAAGCTAAAGAGGATGCTAACGCTGAGCCTTTAGTGATGGTGGAAACACAGAATAAATAGCTTAAATACTGTTAGCTAGATACTTTGTTTGAAATAAAAAAGCCCTGAATAATCAGGGCTTTTTTTGTATTTGAATGATACAAATTACACATTTTAAAATAACACCAACAAAGCATAATTGACTGAGAACTATTTCTCACAAAAA
>JBKJRF010000153.1:0-2595 GCA_046594825.1 Methylotenera sp. | reverse complement strand
ATGATGTTAATCATCACGATTATGGTGGTAGGTGGCTATTTCTTATTCATGTTAAAAGTATCTGATAAGCAATATCGCGAAGTAATCGCTGAAAAATTCGATAATAAATAATTGCTTACTAATAAATTGTTACTCATATTTCGGGAGAGAGATCATGGAATTTTGGAATATTTTGGTATATGCCGCATGGAGCCTTTCGGCGGTCATGCTGGTATGGATGGTGGTAGATGCTTTTATCATTTCTTCACAGTACGATGAAGAATATTTGATGAGTTCACGTGAAGGCGGTGAGGAAGATGTTGTACACGGTGTGCACATGGAAGAAGGGAATCCATAATGGCTACCGAGAAAATTACAAATAATGGCACTAACCGCATTGCGATGCTTAAGGTGCTCAATCCATTTCATATATGGGCACTGGGTGTGGGCATTGTGCTGGTGGGTGAGTTTATGGGCTGGAATTTTACAGTAGGTAAGGGTGGTGCTTATGCCTCACTCATTGCCTGCTGGGTCATTGGCTTGCTCTACACTTGTGTGGCGATGATTGACTCTGAAGTGACCTCCACAGTAGCGGCTGCAGGCGGCCAATATACACAGGCCAAACACATTATTGGGCCATTAATGGCATTTAATGTGGGTTTATATCTTGTGATGGCTTACACCATGCTATGTGCGGCTGATGCGCTGGTAGTGGGTGACCTCATGAAGTCTGGCGCCGAGGTGATGGGCTATGCCAATCTCGATACCAAGCCTTTCGTGGTATTAACTGTAGCCTTTCTGGCATGGCTTAATTATCGAGGCGTATTCGCAACCTTGACGCTTAATCTCGTCATTACCTTTCTAGCCTTCATGTCGTTAATCGTATTGTTTTTTGCGGTTGACCCATTGCATCAAGGTGTTGTGCTTCAGCACCAAGCGCTTCTCACAGACTTGCCATACGGCTGGATTGGCGTAATCGCTGCGCTACAGTTTGGTATGTGGTATTACCTTGGTATTGAAGGCACCTGTCAAGCTGCCGAAGAAGTGCGTTCTGCTGGCCGGTCTATTCCATTAGGCACAATGGGTGGTATGATGACATTATTAGTAGCAGCAACCATTACTTGGTTTGTGGCTACAGGTTTAATGCCTTGGCAATATTTGGGTCAAGCGACGACACCTATGTATGATGCGGCAACCTTACTTGGCAGTAGTCAATTGCAGTTAATGTTGTTTGTAGCGACTGCTTTTGCTGCGACGGCCTCAGCTAACGGATGCATTAACGATGCATCACGTGCTTGGTTTTCATTGGCGCGTGACCGCTATATGCCCGTGTTCTTCGGCGCAATCCATCCAAAATACCGCACGCCTTATCGTTCCGTATTATTCCTTGTGCCGATAGCAATATCATTTGCATTTACTGGGTTGTTGGATCAAGTTATCACGTTCTCTATCCTGTCTGGCTTGCTTGGCTATACCTTTATGACCTTTAATATGATTAAGTTCAGAAAAATGTGGCCATTAGGCAGCATCCATCGTGGTTACATTCATCCTTTCCATCCTATCCCTGCAATTACATTGCTAACGTTGTGCTGTGCTACTTATTTTGCGACATTCTTAGGTTATGGCGCATCGCTGCTTTCTATCATGGCGTTTTATATATTGGCTTCTATCTGGTTCGTATTACGTCGCTACAAATACGTGAAACGTGCGGATCAATTCACAATGCCATGGCCACGACCAAAGGGATATTAGGGTAACAACATTGAGCTTTTAAACAAGATTGGCAACGGTTTCTGGACCGTTGCCACATGTGGAGTTCAAATGAATATAGTTGTATTGGTTTTAATAGCATTGATGGTCGCGGTTTCGTACCGTAAATACCGTCAAGATGCTAGATATAAAATTCAGGCGCGTAGCCATGTCTTTGAGGATTGCTTGCCTTTGCTAGAGCAAGCACAAGTCAGTTGGGATAAGGCTAATTTGCCATTGTTAAAAGGCAGTTACGCAGGTTATCAAGTTGCATTAAGCATCGTAGAAGATACTTTAGGTTGGCGAAAGATACCGCCGCTATGGTTGCTCATAAAAGTAATAGCCAATAAGCCTAGCCATGGCACGCTAGATTTGATAGCCAGACCCTCTAATAACGAGTTCTATAGTCCTTCTTGGGAATGGGATGGCAACTTAACTATTCCATCCAATTGGCCTCAGCATGCCATTATTAAGTATGAACAAGAGCCTGTAGATATCACATTGCTAGAGCCATATGTGCCTCAGCTGTTTGCCGATGAGAAAATGAAAGAGCTGCTGATAACACCAACGATGGTCAGGCTGACTTATATGGTCAATCAGGCCGAGCGAGGCGAATATCTCATCATGCGCAATGCTGTTTATGAAGATGCACCCATTAGTAAAAGTAAGGTAGAAGCGCTTCTCAAGCAAGCGATTGCGATGCGACTAAGTATGGAAATTACAGAAATTAAACGCGCTTAAAAGGTGACTTATGACAACTATTAACAACAATCCCTTACAGCAACCAGTTAGGCCAAAATGGGTATTGCTTATTGCGATATTGCTACCAGGAATGGGGCAGGTGATTAATAGTTGTCATAAGTCACC
>JBKJRF010000144.1:0-3652 GCA_046594825.1 Methylotenera sp. | reverse complement strand
AGCCCGTCATTGAGTAGGCTTTGGATACACCATTCAGTACTATGCAGCGGTCTTTAAGGGCAGGGGCTGCATTCAGTATGTTATAGAACTTGTCACCCGTTAAATTTACATGTTCGTACATGTCATCAGTGGCAACCAATACATGCGGATGTTTGAGTAATACTTCGCCCAAGGCTTGCAGTTCCTCTAATGTATACACTGTACCGGTAGGATTAGATGGGGAGTTGATCATGAATAATTTAGTTTTAGGCGTGATAGCTGCCTCTAGCTGTTCTGGCAAAAGCTTAAAGCCTTGCTCAATCCCGCATTGAATAATCACTGGTGTGGCCTCAGCAACTAAAGCAATATCTGCGTATGACACCCAATATGGCGCGGGTACTATCACTTCATCGCCTTTATTCAGTACGGCTAAACATAAGTTAAATATTGTTTGCTTACCGCCAACGCCAACAATCACTTCATTAAGGGCATATTCAAAACCATTTTCTGTTTTGAATTTATTAACGATGGCCTTTTTAAGGCTAGGTATACCAGCTACAGGGGTGTATTTAGTAAAGCCGTTGTCAATCGCTAGTTTTGCAGCATCTTTAATATGTTGTGGCGTATCAAAATCTGGCTCGCCCGCGGCTAAACCAATAATATCGCGGCCTTCAGCTTTGTATTTTCCAGCTTTTGCCGTAATGGCAAGGGTGGGGGATTCTTTAATAGATTGAACGCGGACTGATAATATTGATGATGGGTTAGGTGACTGCGAGTGTGCCAAAATGTGCTTCCTTAAAACAATTTTTATGCAAATGATTGAATGAACGCTATTTTACGCATAAAAATCATGCTTAGGAATAATTTGGCAATATCAATCAGTAATATCCATAGCGCTTAACCAAACAAAAAGCCTCGTTTCAGTCTCCCAAAGACAAGGCCTCTTATACAACATCAACGTTTAACCTAGCATTCGCTGTCGCAACCCAGCATGTGGCTGTACTCTTGCGCTAAATCTTTATCTATATTGGCAATAGCTAAGTTGATTTTATGCATACTAGCTTTATCACCTCTTGATTTTGCGATTGCACCTAACCTAAAGAGTGAATCTGTATTAGTAGCATCAAATGCTACAGATTGCTGATAAGCTTTTTCGGCTTCATCTGCTTTATTCAGGTTTTCATTGGCTGTTCCCAACTCATACCAAGCATCAGAGTTTTTAGGATCAACATCTATCCATTTTTGTGCAACATCAGCAAGTTTAGGCCAATCTTTATTCAGCTCAGGAATGGCGATTTGCATAAAAAATGGTTTTTTGTCATCATCGGCTTCCCAAAATGCTTTACCTACTATTGGAAACTCAGTTTCAACAGGAAGTTTTTCTATGTCTGCCAACCATTCTATGGGTAATGAGTAAAAGTAAGCAGGGTTGCCAGGCGTTTTAAAAGTATTAATACCAAGTAAATTACCTTCAGTATCAAAAATGCCGCTACCACTTGCGCCCATTCTAAATTGAGCGGTGCTTCTGATAATCTTGCCACCTTCAAACTCATAAGTGGATTTAATTCCACCTTCTGAAGTAAGCGGCGCAGGCACACCATTCGAATGGCCAATTGCCAATACTTCTTGCCCACGTTTTAGATCATTGCCCTTACCTATAGGCGCGGCTTGAACGGCTAACCCATAAGTAGTTAACAGACATAAGTCATGCCATCTGTCTGCTTGTACTGAAACAATCGCGTAAGTATCTTCACCTCGAGATACCCAAGGTTGCTTTGTGCTACGGAAAATATGGCAGTTGGTCATCACTTTATTATCAGCCACCATCACACCAGATCCATAAGATAAGCCGCCGCTAGCGTTGTAACCACGCACCATCACCACGGATTGCATTGCGTGCAATACTTTTGATTGGTCGGTGGCTACCGCTGGTTGAATAACCGTTAGTAATGCTACGAGCAGAATAAAACCGCGCATTTTGATCCCCAAAATATAATTATTAGATTTTATGAATAATACTTTTACAGACATTAGTTCTGACTAAACAACGTTAACGAGATTTAGTGAATAAATTGTAACGTTTGTTTAGTGACTTTAATAAGCTGCCAAAGTTCTGAATACCATTTATTAAGTTGCATTACTTAAGCACTATTTGTTGCGAGTGATTGTCAATTTTACTGTTAAAATTAAATTTCAAATTTGAATGAAGAATAGCGTGTTCGTCACTTTCCCCAATAGTAAGTATCAGTTATTTCAGCCTTTTCCACCAGCGGGTGACCAGCCACAAGCTATTGATAAGCTTACCCAAGGTATTAACGATGGCATGAAGTTTCAAACTTTGCTAGGCGTTACTGGCTCTGGGAAAACCTATACTATGGCCAATGTCATTGCACGCACTGGTCGCCCAGCGATTGTGATGGCGCCAAATAAGACGCTAGCTGCACAGTTGTACAGTGAGTTTAGGGAGTTCTTTCCCAATAACTCAGTAGAGTATTTTGTTTCTTACTACGATTATTACCAGCCAGAAGCTTACGTGCCTTCACGAGACTTGTTTATTGAAAAAGACTCCAGCATCAATGAACACATAGAACAGATGCGACTATCAGCTACCAAAGCACTATTGGAGCGTGAAGACAGTATTATTGTAGCCACTGTTTCTGCAATTTACGGTATTGGCGACCCAAGTGACTATCACGGTATGGTGTTGCATGTGCAGCTGGGAGAAAAGATTGCACAGCGGGATATGATTGCTCGTTTAGTGGGTATGCAATATGACCGCAACGAGTTTGATTTTTCACGTGGTACATTCAGGGTGCGTGGTGATGTGATTGATGTATTTCCTGCAGAAAATAATGAAACTGCAGTGCGTATCTCAATGTTTGATGACGAGATTGAGTCCATCACGTTATTTGACCCACTCACTGGGCAGATATTTAATAAAATTCCGCGTTATACCGTATATCCATCCAGCCATTATGTTACACCACGCGAAACAACCATAAGAGCTATGGAGAAAATCAAACATGAGCTTAAAGATCGTGTTGATTTCTACATTAAAACTGGCAAATTAGTTGAAGCCGCCCGTATTGAGCAACGTACGCGTTTTGACCTAGAAATGCTCAATGAGATTGGTTTTTGCAAAGGCATTGAAAACTACTCGCGCCATCTATCTGGTCGCAATCCCGGTGATCCACCACCAACTTTGATTGATTATCTTCCCGATAATGCATTGATGATTATTGATGAAAGCCACGTTACCGTACCGCAGGTAGGTGCAATGTATAAAGGTGATAGGTCACGTAAAGAAAATTTGGTTGATTACGGCTGGCGCTTGCCATCTGCGCTGGATAATCGCCCGCTCAAGTTTGAAGAGTTTGAGCATATTATGCGCCAGTGTGTGTTCATCTCTGCCACTCCATCAGAGTACGAAGCGAGTCATCAGCAACAAATAGTTGAGATGATTGCACGGCCAACAGGCTTAGTCGACCCGCCAATTACTGTAAAACCGGCTGACACCCAAGTTGATGATTTATTAGGAGAAATTAAATTACGTGTAGCATTGGGTGAGCGTGTGCTGGCCACCACACTCACTAAACGTATGTCAGAAGACCTGACTGATTACTTAAGTGAACATGGGGTAAAAGTACGTTATTTACACAGCGATATTGATACC
>JBKJRF010000133.1:0-3130 GCA_046594825.1 Methylotenera sp. | reverse complement strand
AAGCCCACGCAGGCGCCTGCGCCATTCCTTCCTCATTAATAAATAACATTGTAAGCAGCAGAATAGATAACCCAAGTTTTGTTTTCATGATGTTTTTGGTTTTAATGGGTTAAAGATAGGTTTATTTTCAATCCAAAACCCCTTCAAGGGTTTAAAACCCTTTAAGGGGTATCAATCGTAATTCGTTTTTTGCTTCAACAGCGGCATTGTTACTTCCAACAATGGCATTGTTGGATCTGATTTCGTCATTGTTGCATCCAGCAATGGCATTGTTAGATCTAACATTGCAATTGTTGGATTTGATTTCGTCATTGTTGGATCTAATACCGGCAATGCTGACTTTAACATCGTTAAAATCAGATGCAACATTGCAAATGTTAAAGCAGTAAGTATCATCTTCCAATAAAACATTGTAAATCAATGAGATATTTTTTTGGAAAATGAATCCATCGTATTAAAATTTTTCCAAAATTTGTTTCGGCATTAGCGGGCTTCGGCAGTGTTTTAATGCTCATACGCATTCCACATTATAAATCCTTTAATATTTAAAACATCATGGCAAAAAGCACAACAGCGCGGGTGGTAATACCTCGCAACCCTGACGAATTCTTAACACTTGCAAAGCTCGTTTTTGCAAAGCACACAGCCGATGGCGCTACCTCAAAGCTCAACGGCTTATCTGATTATAACTGGACTGACAATGGCGCAAAAATTGACGAGGCCATTACCCTGCAGGCTAGGGCAAAGCAAATGGAAAAAGACCTGGAAGAGCTTTACCGCCTGCGCGATATTCAAATTGCACCTGTTGACAAAACCGTTAAAGCCAGCCGCGACCTGCTACTGGGCGCATTTGCAAGTAATCCTAAAAAATTAGGCGAGTGGGGTTTCACCGTTAACGATACCGCCAAGGCAAAACCAAAGAATCCGTAAGCTTTTTTCCAGATATTAACCCCTTCAAGGTTTTAAAACCCTCGAAGGGGTATTATAAAATACCAACCTCAAACCCAAAACTCCAAACCACAAACCCCAAACCCCAAACTCGAAACCCGAAACCATAAACAGTCTTTACACTTTCGTGATAACTTGTTAATTTCCTTCATCATTTTCGCTTTTATTAACGCGAAAAATATTCGTTATTCGCGCAACAATTAATAATAACCTCCCGATGCATCGGGAACAATAAAAACACATGGCTGAAGGCGAAAATATTATAAAGATTAACATCGAAGATGAAATGAAAACTGCCTACATTGACTATTCAATGTCGGTAATTGTAAGTCGTGCGCTGCCCGATGTGCGCGATGGTTTAAAACCTGTTCACCGCAGGGTCCTTTACGGGATGTTGGATTTGGGCGTTTTGAGCAACCGCGCTTACAAAAAGTCGGCACGTATTGTCGGAGAGGTAATGGGAAAGTACCACCCGCATGGCGATTCGTCCGTGTACGATACCATGGTTCGCATGGCGCAAGAGTGGAGCTTAAGATACCCACTCGTTGACGGGCAGGGTAACTTCGGCAGCATGGAAGGCGACCGCCCCGCAGCAATGCGTTACACAGAGGCACGCCTTAAGAAACTTGCCGAAGAAATGCTTGCCGACATTGAAAAAGAAACCGTTGACTTTCGCAATAACTTTGACGATACCTTGCAGGAGCCAACCGTTCTGCCGTCACGTTTCCCCAATTTGCTGGTAAACGGTGCAGCCGGCATCGCAGTAGGTATGGCCACCAACATGGCGCCCCATAACCTTACCGAAGCCCTCAATGCCGTTATCGCTTACATTGATAACAAAGAAATTACTGTTGAGGAGCTCATGCAACACGTTAAAGCCCCCGATTTTCCTACAGGCGGTATCATTTACGGATACAGCGGGGTTAAGGATGCTTTCCTTACGGGAAGAGGCAGAGTGGTGCTTCGCGCAAAATACACCATTGAAAATATGCCAAATGGCCGCGAACGCATCATCGTTACCGAAGTGCCATTTCAGGTCAACTATGCCGAAATGCTCGAGAAGACCAAAGACCTCATCAACGATAAAAAGTTAGATGGCATTAGCGACATGCGCAACGAAAGTAGTAAAGAAGGTGTACGCCTTGTTTACGAAATTAAGCGCGATGCTATGGCTAATGTGGTTATCAATAACCTGTTCAAATCCACTGCTTTACAAACTTCATTTAGTGTAAACAATATAGCACTTGTTAACGGTCGGCCGGAGATGTTGAACCTCCGCGACATGATATCACACTATGTAGTTCATCGTCATGATGTATTGGTTCGTAAAACCAAGTTTGAATTGGCCGAAGCTCAAAGACGTGCCCATATTTTAGAAGGTTTGCTGATTGCACTCGACCATTTGGACGAAGTGATTGCGCTTATTCGTGCATCTCAAACCCCAAACGAAGCGCAAACAGGCTTAATGGAACGTTTCGCTTTAAGCGAGATACAGTCTAAGGCCATCCTCGAAATGCGTTTGCAACGTTTAACAGGCTTAGAGCGCGATAAGATTAAAGATGAATATGCGGAACTGATGAAAACAATCGCTTTCTTAAATGAAATTTTGGGAGATGAAGCGTTGCGATATAAAATCTTAAGAGAAGAAGCCGTTGAAGTTCGCGACAAATATGGTGATGAGCGCAGAACAGAAATCGTTTATCAGGGTGACGATATCTCTATGGAGGATATTATTGCTGATGATGCCGTTGTAATCACAATTTCTCATTTGGGATACATCAAACGCACCCCATTAACTGAATACCGTACCCAAAACCGTGGTGGCCGCGGCAGCCAAGGCAGTGCAACCCGCGATACCGACTTTGTGGAACATCTTTTCATAGCCACCAATCACAATTACATTTTGTTATTTACTGAAAAAGGAAGGTGTTTCTGGTTAAGAGCATTCGAAATTCCTGAAGGCAATAAAACTCAAAAGGGACGCGCCATTCAGAATCTCATTCAAATTCCTGCTGATGATAAGGTAAAAGCATTCATCAATGTGAAGAATCTTAACGATGAAGAATATGTAAACAACAACTTCATCGTAATGGCCACAAAAAATGGGGTGGTTAAGAAAACCCTATTGGAAGCTTACAGCCGCGTGCGTCAGAATGGTATCAATGCCATCAATATTGAAAAT
>JBKJRF010000100.1:0-5063 GCA_046594825.1 Methylotenera sp. | reverse complement strand
ATGAAACTTAGCTTCATGGCTTCAACTGCAGTTAAGTTGTTTAAGCCGACTAATACTGGCGCAAACCAATAGGCCATCAGTATAGGCATGATAAATATCATAGCAATTAAGAGAGGTATCATCATTGCACCGGCTTGCTCTGGGCTTACTGTGCCGCCTTTCATCAATACACTTAACGTATCTTTATCTAAGGTTAATACCACTATTACTGCAATAACTAGCAAACTTGCCATGTAGATACCACCTACGGCAATAAGCTGTGCTGTATTTTGTTTAAAGCCTGCAAACAAGTGATTAATCTCAAGGTCTTGACGTAGTGTCAATGCTTTGCAGCCCCACATCAAGCCTGCGGCAAATACTGGCGCTAACAAAGTACTTAACAAAGAGCCAATCACTGGAATGAGCGAAATCGGCACGATAATCGCCAAATAAATCACGAATAAAATTATCCACATCGCTGGGTTAGCTTTAAATAAATCAAAACCACTCACTATCCAAGCCCAAGCATTAGCAACGGGAACCTGTTTAATTTGTAGTGGCTTAGTTTGTAAGCTTTCTGCCATGATGCTCTCCGGGTAATTCAATAATTAGAACAAGCTAAATTTAATATTAAGACTTTTTAATACTAGACTCTATAGCCCATTTGCACGTAATTTAAGTATTCTTTTAAAATGGTCGGGGTCTTTTGCATGTGTCAATTCGCCTGTGTGGGGGAAAATTTGATCATACAAACGTGACAGCCAAAAACGCAATGCCGCAATTCGCAACAAGCTTACCCAAGCGTCACGCTCAGCTTCATTTAATGGTCGCACAGCATCATATGCTTGAAGCATGGCTTCTAACTTTGGCGCATCGAGGCTACCGTCCAACTGTATGCACCAATCGTTCACCGCTATGGCTAAATCGTAAGCAAGCACATCGTGGCAAGCATAATAAAAATCAATCAAGCCACCGATTTTATCATCATCAAACAGCACATTATCGCGGAATAAATCTGCATGGGTTACACCCATCGGCAGTTGGCTAACATCTAAGGCCGCTTGAAACGCTAATGTCTCTTGTAATAACTTTTGGTCATCAATGGCTAAATGCGGTAAGACTAAAGCAGCCGTCTTATTACGCCAGTCTGCACCACGCTGATTATGGCTATCGTGATCCGGGAATTGCGTCTCAAATGATTGCCCTGCAATGTGCATTTCCGCCAATACTTTACCGACTTCAGCACACTGGACGACGCTAGGCACTTCAACATCTTGCCCGGACAAGCAACTCACCAAGGCAGTTGGTTTGCCGTTAAGCATGTGTAAGCTATTACCAGCTTTATCTGTAATTGGCCGCGGGCATGGTACTTGGTGCGCAGCGAGATGGCTCATTAAATCAATAAAATAAGGCAGTTCTTCTGTTGAGTTTTGCTCAAACAAAGTCAGCACATACTTGTTTTGGTCTGTTATGACAAAATAATTGGTATTAGTAATGCCAGATGAAATACCTTTTAATTCAACTAGTGTTCCTATTGCGTAATCTTGTAGCCAAACTTGCAATTGCTCAACACTGACCGAGGTAAATACCGACATAAGTAAAAAATTATTCTGAATAAAAAATTAATTGAACTGAGACCGCGACTAGACTAAAACCGCGCCAGAATGACGCGACTAAAACCTAAATAATGTCCATTTAGGGATGCTTAGCGGCTGACTTGGGCCATCATTGATCCAACCGGCCTCTTGGTCTTCACGGTGCATGTAATAAGGAACACCGTGCGATGGCGTAATTTTCATCATATAAAGCTGACCACCAATGCGATACTCTTCAACCGTATCGCCATTTTTTTTCTTTACAATGGTCACTTGTGGCTCATCTGTTAAATTACCATCATCGGCTATTGGAGGCGGCGGAATGTCTTCTAACGGCTGTAAATTTGCTGGCGGCACTTTGTCTTTAGCTAATGCAGTTAGTGGCGACTGCACAACCACTAACGCCAGTAACAACAAACTGAGGTTTTTGTAGTTTCTATTTTTAGAGTTTTTATGCATATGCTTTAACCTAATTGATTAACTTCTTGATTTATCAAAGTGCCAATGTATTTAAAAGACAAGTTCATTTAAGTACGCATTGATTTTATCAAATTACACGCATGATAACGTGATTCATTATAAATAAAGCTGTAACTGCTCTTCTGCCGCAGAAAGCTTGAATCCGCGCGTTTCATAATGTTTGAATATCGCCTCTACAATATCCTCAGGCTTATCAATCACTTGAATCATATCCAAATCATAGGCTGAAATCATTTTTTCATTCACCAAGGTGGTTTTAAACCACTCAAGTAGTCCACGCCAAAACGGCTCACACACCAAAATAATCGGTATGTTGAGTGACTTCCCTGTTTGCACCAAAGTTAACGCTTCGCTTAATTCATCTAAAGTTCCAAATCCGCCTGGCATTACTACATAAGCACTTGCGTATTTAACAAACATTACCTTGCGCATAAAAAAGTGCTTAAAATTGATACTGATATCTTGATAGTCGTTACCTGCTTGTTCAAACGGCAACTCTATATTTAAGCCTACGCTAGGCGCTTTTCCTAAAATTGCACCTCTGTTGGCTGCCTCCATAATGCCAGGGCCACCGCCAGAAATCACACTAAAACCAGCATCGCTCAAAAGCCTTGCAACCTCTTCTGTAAGCTTATAATACGGGTGGTCTTCTGGTGTACGCGCACTGCCAAAAATAGATACCGCTGGAGTAATTTGCTTTAAGCGCTCGGTAGCCCCCACAAATTCTGCCATAATCTCAAACGCATGCCATGATTCATGAACTGCTGAGTTGCTATTAAGTAACTCTGGCTCAATCATCGAAGGTAATTTTTTTATTGTCATTTAAAGCATCCTAAATCCATATGAAAACCCTTTTACTTGTCGACGGCTCTTCTTATCTTTACCGCGCGTTTCACGCCCTGCCAGATTTGCGTAGCAAAGCTAACGAGCCCACTGGTGCAATTAGAGGCGTACTAAGTATGCTACGTAAATTACACAAAGACTACCCTGCTGATTATAGCGCGTGTATCTTTGATGCAAAAGGCAAAACCTTCCGCGATGACATTTACCCAGAATATAAAGCCAATCGCCCAAGTATGCCAGATGATTTACGTAGCCAAGTAGAACCACTACTCGACGCAATCAAAGCAATGGGCTGGCCATTGCTGATGGTAGATGGCGTAGAGGCGGATGACGTCATTGGCGCACTGGCAAAGCAGGCTGAAGTACATGGCGTTCGAGTAATCATCTCAACAGGTGATAAAGATATTGCACAACTGGTGAATGAGCATGTAACAGTGGTGAATACCATGCCGAATGCTTTTAGAAAGGGAGATGAAATACTCGATATAGCAGGTGTAGAAGCTAAGTTTGGCTTGAAACCCGATCTAATTGTTGATTACCTCACTTTGATTGGCGACACAGTTGATAACGTGCCTGGGGTTGAAAAAGTGGGGCCAAAGACGGCAGTGAAATGGCTTAACGAATATGGTTCACTCGATAGCATTATTGCCAATGCCGATAAAATTAGTGGTGTAGTTGGCGAAAATTTACGCAAAGCCTTGGATTGGCTACCCACCGGCCGTGAATTGATTACCATTCGCTGTGAACTTGATGATTATACCGGCATGCCTGCAAGCTTTGAAGCCTTAAGATTACAAACCCAAGATAAAACAAAGCTCGCAGAGCTCTATGATCGCTTCGACTTTAAGACTTGGCAGCGCGAACTGAGTACTGAGCCAAAAGTTGAGTATCAGGTGTCTACCCCTGAACTGGCGAATGGTGAAACAGGTAATTTGTTTGATGCCCCTAACACTACAGAAAAAGCTAAAGTTCAACATCCAGCAAAACAAGCAGTATCAGAAAAGGTCGACTACCAGCCAGTTACTACCCGCAACTACGAAACTATTTTGACCAACGTACAATTAGACGTATGGCTGGCTAAATTACAATCAGCTCCTCTCATTTGTGTAGATACCGAAACCACCTCACTTGAGCCAATGACAGCGAAAATCGTTGGTTTATCATTCAGTGTAGAAGCTGGTAGTGGCGCCTATTTGCCGTTGAAGCATGACTATTTTGACGCACCAGAACAACTCAATTTTGCTGAATCTCTAGCGAAAATCAAACCGATTTTAGAAAACCCTAACATTAAAAAAGTTGGCCAAAATCTAAAATATGATCAGCACATATTAGCTAATCATGGCATCACTTTGAAAGGCATTGCACATGACACCATGCTGCAATCTTACGTGTTTGAATCGCACAAAACACATGGCATGGATGCGCTGGCTGAAAGACATTTAGACATTACACCCATCAGCTTTGAAGAAGTGGCGGGCAAAGGTGCCAAGCAAGTCAGCTTTAACCAAGTCACTGTGGAAGTCGCAAGCGAGTATGCCGCTGAAGATGCAGACATCACCTTGCAATTGCATGAAGCGATGTATCCACAAATCGCCACAGACACTAAGTTAGACTTCATTTACAGCCAGATTGAAATGCCAAGCTCACAGATTTTATTCACCATTGAGCGCAATGGCGTTTTGATTGATAGAGACATGCTCAATGCGCAAAGCAATGAAATTGGCTTAAAACTAATTGCACTAGAAAACCAAGCTTACGAACTTGCTGGCCAGCCTTTTAATCTAGGTTCACCTAAACAATTGCAAGAGATTCTATTTGGTAAACTAGGCATCAAACCAACCAAAAAAACGCCTTCTGGTGCACCTTCAACCGACGAAGACGTTTTGCAGGAGCTAGCGCTAGACTATCCTCTACCAAAAGTATTATTAGAATATCGCGGCTTGGCGAAACTAAAATCTACCTATACCGACAAATTACCACGCATGATTAATGCACAAACTGGACGGGTACATACTAGCTACAACCAAGCTGTCGCAATCACTGGGCGCCTAGCAAGTTCAGATCCCAATTTGCAAAACATACCTGTGCGCTCAGCTGAAGGCCGACGTATCCGTGAAGCCTTTATTGCTCCTGTTGGCAGCCATATTGTATCTGCCGATTATTCAC
>JBKJRF010000053.1:0-11388 GCA_046594825.1 Methylotenera sp. | reverse complement strand
TAGCCCAGATGCACGCTATGACGGGCGAGTACAACTTCGCCGGACAGTATCAGCAGTCACCTGTTCCAGCAGGTGGTGGCATCATTAAAACGGGCTGGCTGCAATATCTGCCGGAACAAGATTTCCCAAATAAATATGATTCAGTGCTGCAAAGCTGGGATACCGCAAGTAAGATTGAAGAGATCAATGACTACAGTGTGTGTACCACATGGGGTATTAAGGAAAAGAAGATCTATTTGCTTAATGTCTGGCGTAAACGTGCAGAGTTTCCTGATTTAAAGCGTGCTGTGCTGGAGCGTTACTACGAGTTCAAACCAGCTAAGATTCTCATTGAAGACAAGTCATCGGGCATTGCGCTGATACAGGAGTTAAAAGCATCCAATATCTATGTTGCCAAAGCCTATAAGCCGGAAGGAGACAAAAAGATACGGCTACATCAGCAGTCCATTCTTTTTGAAAATGGTCAGATCTTTTTACCGGAAAAGGCACCTTGGCTCAGTGATTATACCCATGAACTTACGTCGTTCCCGACAGGTAAACATGATGATCAGGTGGATTCAACTACCCAGGCGCTGGCACTGATTCGCGAAGAGATGGATGAGCCGGGGCTTATTGCCTACTACCGTATGATTGTAGAAGAGCGGCAGAGGGGTATCTATAAAAACTAAAACTAAGTTTTTTTAAGTTGCTTGTGTAAATCTAAATTGGCGGGCGAGAGTAATTATCTCTGCCCGCTAGTTCATTGCTAATCATAAATTTGATTACATCGGACCGCCTCAAAAGTCCCCATTGTGGCCTGTCAGTCAGAAGGCAGCGAGGGGATGCTATCTGAAAAAACCGGACTCACGGTTCTGGTTGAACCCTAAAACACGAATACCACTGTTTTCAATATACTTCCAGCTTGTTTATTACTGACAATGTATAACTGCATATCGGCAGCTTCTCCGGCTTTGCCTCGAAGCTTGCCGTGCTGTTTAAAGGTTGTGGTTTTGCCATTATGAGCGTTACTAAAATGAGCTCGGTATGCGTAATTTGTTTCATCATCAAACAAGTTTGCCAGACTTTCTACCGCCAGCTCTTCAATGCTGCGTTTCACCAATTCGGCAAATCTGGCATTTACATGCAGGATGTCACTATCCGCTCTGTAATATGCGATGCCAACTAAAGGCTGCTCGAAAATGGCTTTCCATTGTTCTACAATTAATTTGAGGGATTCTTCTGTGCGTTTCAGCGTAGTGATATCCTGATTTACCTCGATGGCGCCGATAATTTTATTATCCGTGTCGAGGAGCGGAATGGCAGACATGATGATAGTACGCTGGACCCCATCAAAAGACTCGATATTAACAATCTCACCCCGACTCTCTTCGCCTTGTTGAATTGCCCGCGCTAGAGTCCAGCCGCTACTGTCGATTTCCTTGCCGGTGCTTTCCCACCAGCCTTTATATTCACCGTAATGTTCCAGTTCGACGAACTTTGCTCCACCCCAGATGCGCTCTGCTTCTGGATTAGCTTTGGTGATACGTCCTTTCTGATCGGCGATCCATAGCCCAACCGGGATGGTTTCTACGACTTTGCGCATCAAATATTCGCTTTGTTCCAAAGCTTTACGCATATGTATTCTTTGGGTAATGTCGATACTGACGCCGACAACTTTTAATGGGCGTTCTTGTGCGTCAAAAATCAACCTGCCACGAGACACAAACCAGCGCCCGCTATCCACCTCATTTTCAGGAAGATTAAACTCCCATTCATGAAGATGGTTACTGCTTTTGAACTGTGTGATTAATGCTTCGTGTCCAAGGGCTTCAAATGGTAGTAACTTAGGACGGATTTCTTCTATTGTTTGCCCAAATATCTGCTCACAGTTAGGTGAGCCTGTGAGTTCATCGGTCAGGACATTCCATTCCCAAGTGACAATACTCGCCATATCTTGAGCGAGGGCCATGCGTGCTTCGCTTTCCATGATCTGACCAAGATGCTTGCGTCTCTCATCTGCAGCAGAGCCATTCGCCGACATTGTTTCTTTCAAGCCTTCGATGGCTTCGTCTCCATAACGCAACCAGACCCAGTTGACATCGAGATAGTCAGCTAGCGCGCGCAGATTTTCATACTCGATTTCACCACCACGGGTCCAGCGATGCACAGATGGAGCTGACGTGTTAATCGCCCTTGCTACTTCCGCCAAGGTTAATTGCTTTTGCTCCAGCAGCGCTTTAAGGCGCATGGAAAAAGTATTTTTCTGCATTTGTAGCTAATTTAATTTCTGGCTGAACCAGCTTTGAAGAGATGTTTGAATCATGGAACATGATTTCATTGGATTGCTAATGCCTGATTTATTAAATAATAATTCTATCACGCAAGCTCGTTATTGAACTATACGCACAATAAATTACTTATAAGGTAATAAATTACTTGAAAAGTAATTATTGCAGGTATTATAAATACTGAACATCCCTACCTACTCACTAAATATTTTATTTTAATGATGGCTGGATGAATTTTAGAGTAATCAATTTAGGAGTGGTGACGTGAACACAATCAGTTCAGATGGTGATTTGACAAAGGGCGTCGTATTAAGCGGCGATCAAGAAGGTGGATTGCATCGTACCATTAGCTGGAAAGGTGCCTTTTGGGCGGCAAGCGGTGTTCCGGCGTTGGTGCTTTTTAATATTGGCGCCTTGTCTTCTACAGTAGGCATGCCGGCTTGGATACTTTGGATATTGTCTATATTAATGGGCTTTGCACAATGCTTTGTTTATGCCGAAATTGCTGGATTGTTTCCGCATAAGTCAGGCGGTGCTTCGGTCTATGGTGCAATTGCATGGGTAAGATATAGCAAATTCATTGCACCAATTTCGGTATGGTGTAATTGGTTCGCCTGGTCGCCAGTTCTGGCGCTTGGAACCTCGCTGGCGGGTGGTTACATTTTGACGTCGCTGTTCCCCCCTGATTCAGTCATCAATACTTGGTCATTGACTTTGGCTCATCTGGATTTCATCCAGGCAGGGTTGACAATACGCATTAACGCTATTGCTATCTTAGGCTCCTTACTACTACTGATTGCTTTCGGTATTCAGCATCATGGAGTTTCAAGAGCAGCCAAAATGCAGATGATTCTTGGTGTAACTTCATTACTGCCACTGCTGATTATCGGTATCGTGCCATTAATCACAGGTGATTTACCGAGTACTCATTTCTTTCCACTTTTGCCTTTGGCACATGATGCGATAGGCCATGTACTATTCGGTAGCTATAATATGGCAGGGATAACCCTGATAATGGGTGGTATGTTTATTGCTGGATGGTCAACCTACGGCTTTGAGACGGCAGTATGCTACACCAGTGAATTTAAAGATCCTAAAAAAGATACGTTTAAAGCCATTTTTTACTCTGGTTTACTCTGTATTGCGGTGTTCACGTTGGTACCATTAGCCTTTCAAGGGCATCTGGGACTTGGTCAGTTAGTTACGCCAGCAGTAGTAGATGCTGCTGGCGCGGTGACGACGCCAGCAGTTTACAGTGGTGTACTGGATACTGGCTTGTATGACGGTACTGGAGTTGGTGTTGTTCTGGCAAAAATGGTGGGTGGCGGTGCTGTGATTACCAATGTTGTTGTTGCCATGTTAGTGCTATCGCTGATGCTGGCGGTAATGACTTCCATGATGGGATCATCACGCACACTCTACCAAGGGTCAGTTGATGGATGGTTGCCAAAATATCTCTCACACGTCAATGAACACGGTGCCCCGACTCACGCTATGTGGACCGACTTGACGTTCAACTTATTCCTACTACTGTTATCCAATAATATCCTGCTATTGGCTGTCGGTAATGTCGGTTATCTTATCTTCAATTTCCTTAACTTGCAGTCTGGCTGGATACATCGTCTTGATCGAGGCAAATGGGCTCGTCCTTATAAGGCTAAAAACTGGCTGCTTGGTCTAGGTGCAGTGTTCGGTTTTGTTAATCTGGCCTTTATGGGCATGGGGGCAGACATATGGGGACCGGGCACATTACGCAACGGCTTGATCTTCACCGCGCTCATCGTACCGGTTTTCTTATATCGCCACTATGTACAAGACAAGGGCAAGTTTCCTGAGGAGTTCATCACGGATATGCAGTTGGGAGACGAGCACGTTGAAACTCACGGCGGTTGGCTGCCCTATGCGGCAATTGGACTTGCAGTGGTTGTGGTATGGGTAACCCATAGTATGGCGGTATTACCTTCATAAGTAATGGATATTAGCTCCTGGGCATTGGTTGTTATTTATACTAATGGCCAGGAATTACCTAATTCAAGAGAATCGGATGTTTAATATGGTCATGGAAGAATTAAAGCACTATCAGAAAGTGCAGGATACTGCCCGCTACACACTGGATAATATTACCGAATTCATTAAGCCTGGAGTTACCGAGGTTGATTTAGTCAAAAAATGTGATGAATTACAACGTAGTGCTGGGGTAGACGATTACTGGTACAAAGCTTTACCCGCGCTTGTTTTGGCTGGAGATCACACCGCTCTGGCTATCTCGCGTACGCCATATGTTCCTAGTGATTACCCTATTCAAGAAAACGACTTGGTCACGATTGATTTGAATCCATCTATAAATGGATATTGTGGTGATTACGCTCGCACCTATTACATAGAGGTTGGGATAACCAGAAACACACCAAAGTTCGATAAAGAATTTCTGGCTGGTGCCCATGCGCAAAAGCATCTGCATTCAGTATTGATGCAGGTTGCCTATGCAGATATGACCTTTAATGATCTGTATCAAGTCATGCGGGTGGAAATCGATCAACTTGGGTTTGAACAGCTGGACTATCTCGGACATGGCGTTCAGAAAGATATGCAACATCTGGATTTTATTGCACCGAATGTAACGTGTTCGCTGCGCGATGCCGGTTTCTTTACTTTGGAGCCGCAAATACGCCTGAAGGGTGGCCGATATGGATTTAAACACGAAAACATTTATTACTTCAATAACATGGACTTGCAAGAGCTTTAAGTAAGATTGAGATGAGTAAGGATAATTCCTTTATTTCGATAAATTTTTAAAATACAAACGATAATGAATCAGATGTCGAGGCTCGTTTAAAATTGAACATACAAGTGAGTCGGCCTAATTAAATGGACATAAAAACCTAACTTGCAATATCTTCTTAAAGGTGCTAACAGAAGTTAATTTTATTATTTTTATGCTAAATAATAAATTTGGAAAATAAAGAGGAGATTTTAACGTAATCAAATCCTAGCTAAGGAATATTAAATGCTATTTATTTAACTATTTATAATAAGACAATATAAGTTAGCCAAGGTTGCTAGGCATTTAATAGCTTTTCATTAAGATTAATGAATCTTTGGGTGCAGAGCCGCTAATTAACAAATGTCGCTTTGCATGTCTATATCGTCAAGTCTCTATTAAAAAAAATCAATCTAATTAGCAGCGCTACTTTAACTATCAGCGTTATCTATCAGCATTAAAAGTGAATTTCCAATCACTGTAGTGAACTGCATCAGTAAATGTTTCATAACCATCTTTAAATCCATTTTTTTTAATAGGCTTTGAAAGAGATATGCTATACACCCCGTTAATTGCACCCTTTTGCATTTCTAATCCCCAATTAGCTTTTCCAGTCATTGGGTCAAGATACATTTGACGAAGGTGCCGCTTAATATTAGGAGAACGAGAGTCTAGCAATAGGTCATCCAATTTAGTTGGCAGCTTCTTTATACTGCTAGGAGTATTTTGATAATAACTATTAATCGCTTGTTTGAATTGGTTGCCAACAAAAAGTAACTCTTTCTCACGCTCACGCTTCATTTCTGTTTGCCACAAAACACCCACTACCGACAAAGCAATGCCTGCTATTGCAATAATGATGAGCAAACCAATATAAGTGAAGCCTTGGAAACTTCGGGGGTAGTATCGATATATCATATTATGGTTGAGTCTTTGCATATCATTAAACCTTCCATACCTTTATTAGTTATACGTATTACAATGTAAATTTAATGCGTTCGCCTGTTGCACGGTCAAACTGGTATACATATGGTCCGTATTCAATAGATACAAACACACTTTTGCTATCTTTAGATATGCGGATAGCTTCTGGATCTAAATGGGCATTACTTGGGTTAGTCGACAAACCTGCAGTAAAGTTATCTGAACGGCAAGTAAAGTAATTGGTAGTCGCTGTATTGATAGTTGGTATGCGAGATCCGATTGGAGTTACACCATCAATTTTGTTACCTGAACTAGCACATGAGCTATAAGCTAATGATGTTGTACTTGATAAAAAAGTTGTTGCAGTCAATTTATGTGTTAAATTAAACGCCAAACCAGTGCCTGATGTATTGGTTTTTAGGTTCATTGTAAGAGTTTGAAGCGTGGAATGTAAGATTTTCTATCATCAACGGCTGAATTATAAGCAGTAGCATTGGGTCCGCGAACTAGTGTGGCTAACAATGTATTACTACCAGCCCAAGCAAAGTCTGAAGCCATACCACCTAAAATATTTCCTGCTAGGCCATTTTCTAGCAGAGCAGTTAATCCCAATAAGTCTGTAAAACTATCCAAACTAACTACTACAATTAAGTCTTCGCTTGCAGATGCATTAGTGCTAAGTAAGCCGATGGCGACTAATAAAATAAATGACTTCTTAAACATTTAGATTCCTTTGATTAGTAAATATCTGCAACGATAATAACTAACTTTAGACGCTTAAAAGTGACACTTAAATGCCGTGTAGTATAGAACGCAATCAATATGAGCTAGGTTAAAGACTTAGTGCAACGCGATTGGTGACAACCTAGCTTTATCAGGAGCTCAATAGACTGCTTGGATTACCAATCAGAGTAATGAGTGCCATCTTTTGCTACATCATCTGTCCCACTTTGTACGTCATAGACTCCAGACAAGGGTGGCTCCGTCTGAATTATCAACCAGGTGCTATTTTTATCGGTGATAGGGTCAACTGGTATTTTACGGATATATTTTTTCTCGACCAATTTATCCAAGCTTTCTGGATACTGTCCTGTATCACCATAAAATTTATCAATACTTTCGCGCAGCGTATTTAAGTCTTCCTTCAGTGCAGTTTCTTTAGCACGTTCAATGCTACTGAAATAACGCGGTACGGCTATAGTTAAAAGTAACGCTAAAATAGCCAAAACAACTAAAAGCTCGACAAGACTAAACCCATTGAAGTAACTATTAGCCTTAAAATAATTACTCATTTTTTTTATAGTATCACCACCGAGCATAAGGAATCCCATTAATTCCAGTTTCCGAGCTTAAAGAATAAACGTCATAAACATCCTCACCCGTCGTTGGATTTTCAGCTTCACTTTGGTAACTGCGTAAGCCCCACTCGTAAACCCCATCTAATGGATTATTAGGCGCATTATTGTGTAATGGATCAGCAGGAATTCTTCTTAAGAATTTCATTCTCTTCTTGTTAATATCTTTTTCATCAGCTACGCCATCCACTAGTGCTTGCAAATTTGGCGGATAACCAGATTGCTCTATGCTGTTTTTAATACGCCCATCATCTGATGCTTTTTTGTAAGCGTCAATCGCCTCACGTATCTGTATTAAATCAGACCGTAGCTCACTTTCTTTAGCGCGCTTTGCATTAAGCTGCATCAATGGCAACACAGCAGAGCCAAGAATACCGACAATCACGACTGTCACAACCAACTCAATAAGTGTGAAACCTTTTACAACATTTTTTTGTATAGCACTTTTCCTCATGAATGCGTTATGGCTTACTATTAACAGATGGCGTTTCAGGCGCAGCTATAGGTGCTAATTGCTCGGCATTATTAGGAATAGCAGCTGGGTTTGTGTCTTCTGATAAAGTTTCTGGTTGGCTAACAGACTCTTCCTGCGCAGGAGTTTTCTCAGTACTCTGGCTTTCATTTTCAGGTACATTGTTGCTTTGAATATTTTGTATACGCGCTCTAATGGAATCGCTTGAATCAATTGGCGCAGCAGATTGAATAGTAATCTGTGGCTTATCTGTCACCATACTATCTGTACCAGACCAATATTCTGTTATATCCGCTCGTGGACGCACTATATTGCTGATAATTCGTGGTGTAATTGCCAGCACAATTTCAGTTTTATTTTTAGAGTCTACCTGATTAGCAAATAAGCGACCTAACAATGGAATATCACCAAGCCCTGGCAATCGGCTACTATTTTTTCGTTCGTCATCTGAAATCAAACCTGCTAAAACTTGAGTTTCATTGTTTTTAAGTCTGAGTAAGGTACTCGCGTTTCTAGTGCCAATCGTGTATGCCACCGTACCTCCGCGCGTTACTGTACGCTCTCCTAAAGAGCTCACTTCTAATGCCACTTTAATGTTCACATGGTCATCAGCCGTAATCCGTGGCTCGACATCCAGCTTTAGTCCTACATCTATATATTGCACACTTTCAGCGACACCCGCATTAACAGCCGCTGTGCTGGTGATAATAGGCACTTTGTCACCTATTAGAATCTTAGCTTTTTCATTATTTCGCACGCGAATACGCGGGTTAGAAAGTAAATTAACATTCCCTATAGTTTTTCTAAAGTTGAGGGCTGGATTTGGTGAAACATTAAGTGATCCAGAGTTTAAATTTTGTAAGCTTTTAAGTGTTAACGGCTGCTCGGTAAGCACTGAGGTTGCTGTGCTTGCAATAGCAGTCGTTGTTGTAGTCGCAATATTAGTCAAATTATTGACGGCAATTCTGCTCGGGTATTCAACACCTAGCTCCTGCAAGCGCGAACGACTGACTTCTAACACTTCAATTTCAAGCATCACTTCTGGGTCTTCTAAGTCATTTGCAGCAACTAATTTCTCAGCGATACGAATTACCTCTGGCGTATCTCGCATCATAATCATGTTTAGGCGCTCATCCACAAAAATATCTTTTGTTTTTACCATTGCCTTTAATAAAGCAGCTACCTGTTTAGCTGTCGTGTTATTGAAATAAAAGGTTCTAATAACCAAATCTTGATATTCTTTAAGTTTTTGCTGTGAATTAGGAAAAATAAGCACGCTATTATCCGAAAGGACTTTCTTCTGCAGGCTGTTAGTCGCAAGTACAGTATCAATCGCATCTTCAATGCGTACGTTTTTGATAAATACAGTTGCTTTGGTGTCAGGCTTTATGTCTTTGTCTAAAATAAAATTGATGCCCGTCACACGTGATAAAGCTTCAAACACTATCTTGATATTTGCATCACGTAACTCTAACGAAATAGGCTTGTCAGATGTTGGTTTTAAACGTGGTGGTTCAGATTTTATTGGTGCAGATTTTTCACTCACTTTCTGTTGCAAGCTAAGCGCGCCAGCATGCTGCGGGTTTTGTAACAACACTTGATGTACCAAAGACTTTGCGGTCTCAATATTGTTTTTTGCAAGCAACTCGCCAGCTTCTGCAATCATCTTATTATTGGTTAATTCATGCTCAATTGATGCTTTACCATTTATTGCACTGGTATTGTCAGGTAATAGCTTTAAAATACGGTCGTATAGAGTATTCGCCTCTTCTAGTTTATTTGCTAGCCTCGCGGTCTCGGCCTCAGTGACTAATCTTGTGACGGCTAGCTCTTGACTCATAAGCAAATCTTTTCGTGGTGAGGTAGCTTCTGGATTTTTAGCGACAGCGATCTTGGCTCGGTCAACTTGCTCCTCTGGTTGCTTGCCAATTAATTTAGAACTTTCCCACGGTGCAAATGCACATCCAGTTAGGCCTAATGGGATTACCATCAGCAAAGTAATGCTCAGGCTTTTATTTATATGTTTTAAGGCATAACAACTAAGGGATTTTTTTGAGTTAAACAAGGTCATGCATTAATACCTTTATAGATTGCTTTCTCTGGGCAAGTTTGTAGCAGCTGGCGCCACGGCAATTCTCGCTGATTTCAATAAAACTTGGGTCAAATTGAGTGGTAAATAGGTAAACCTAAGTGTATTTACATCTTCAGAATCAAGACGCCATTGCTGGTCTACTTTCTCACCTTTAGCCACTGAATAAAGTTTGTTATGAGCCACTAAAAAAACTAGCGACCCTTTGGGCGAGTCTTCCATTTTTCCCATGTAACTAAATGGAACCTGAGGTGCGACTGGCGGTGGTGGTGGGATAAACACTGCCTTTTTAACTGGTGGTGGAACAAACCATGAATGCACTTTAAACAAATCTTGCGGACTATTAGCCATTGGCTGGCGCTTTAATCCCTGCCACATAATTAAGCCCGTAGCTTCAGCCGTGTTCATTTTGTTTTCTGCAGCCTCTGTTATCACTGGGCTTTGTGAAGTTCTTTGTTGATGCACAACCACGATAGCGTCTGATTCATCATCGCCGTGAAATTCCATCCAAGCCGCAAGACCTAATGTGATTGCTAATACAACATACAACATTACGTTGCGGCCTGATTTTGTTGGGCTTAGTGCCATGCGTCAGCCTTAACGAACATTACAAATACCATCTGCGCATCCACCAATGGTGAAGTGCTGCTTTCACGCTTAATTTGCATTTCAGTTAATGCTAGGTTGGGTATTACTTGCATCACCTCAGCTATAAAAGCCCGCATTTGTATATATCTTCCTGATATTGGTAGCCGTATTTCATAACGTTCCAATTCAGTATTTTGCATCGCCGCTTGAGTTAATATAAGTTTGTAATCGCCACGATTTAATTCTAATTTTTGTTTAATAGCTGTTTTCTGGATTAATCTAAGTGAGCTGGATAAACTGGCTCCGTTAGGAAAAGTGGCATAAAAGTTACTAATCTCATTGGCTGGGTCACGTCGAATAGTTTCAACTTTTACATGCTTGCTTGCGCTGTCTTTTTTAAGCTGCGCGAGATTAGCTGTAGATTCTTCGAGTTGGCTTTGGGTTGGTAAGTATTTAGTTAGATAAAAGCCTATGCTTATGATAATTAATGCCAACCCAATCAAACCCACTATGCCTAATCGCTTTGCAAACTGATTGGCATACCATTGCAGAAAAGGCCAATTTAAAAGTTTTGCTTGGTTCATTTTGGCACGCCCTCTAACAGGCCAGTTTGCCAAACAGCTAAGATAGTAAACTGCACAGGCTTTTCCTTATCTGTTTCACTCACGCCATGTTTTTGCAAATAGGCTTTTTCCAGCATAGGTTGATTTTCAAGGCGGTCAATATAAGCCAACACGGCTGGTAAGTTTTTAGCCTCTCCCGTCAATACTAATTGCTGTTTTTTGCCATCTGGCTGCAAACTCAACAATGCAACATCATCCAAACTGGACTTCTCAACTCCATTCAAAAGCTCATTCCATGGCATGCTCAGTGTATTAACGACAAGCTGAGTATCTTTAATCTGTTTTGGACTTATTGGGCTTTGCGAAACT
>JBKJRF010000112.1:0-2706 GCA_046594825.1 Methylotenera sp. | reverse complement strand
TGTCGCTTTACATTTGAACATCGCCTGCTCTACCGTCAATGTTTCTTTCGCTTCCAGCATCATTGGTAAAGATAAAAGCCCATACAGGCACACACACTATCTAAATAATACTTTTCTTTGATGATGCATAATTTTCCTAATTAAAGCTGTTTACGGTGTGAGCTTGATAAAATTCGGTACCAAATTTAATAACACTACTATGGCGCTGGCATAAAATGACTGGTAATAAAGATGGACTACATTGCTTTTAGAGATGTGAACGTTTATGAATTTTACGGTAAATAAAAAATGTCACTGTATTTAGTTTCCGCCCCCGTTAAATTTAGCTACTACTAGCGGCATTTTAATAAGCATTTTAACTGGCATCGCACCGTACTATTTGTGCTGAACCTAACATAGAGAAAAAATGAATGTATTTAATCGTTACTTATGTTTGATTATTTCCCGCAGATAGAATGACAGTGAACAATATGTTGAATACTGATCAAAGCAATAAAAAAGGCACGCAAACAATTTAATTTAATGCTTACGTGCCATTTTAAATTCAATGAACTAGTTTAACTTAACTGCAAATAGAAAAACTGTATTCGCTCATTGTGTATATTAAGGCGCGGGATTCATCATTTTCAAATGTAAAACTTCAATGTCTTTCATCACCTCAGGCGATAGATTGACATCCCAAGCAGCCATATTTTCTTTTAACTGCAGCATACTGGTAGCACCAATGATAGTGCTGGTAACAAACCAACGGTGATATACAAATGAAAGTGCCATCTGTGTGGGAGTCATGCCATGTTCACGAGCAAGCTGTGCATAGGCAATGGTTGCAGGAGTGACGTTAGTTTTAGTATACCGTTGGGCATACCCAGTAAACATTGTAGCGCGGCCTTTAGCTGCTGGATTGTCGGTATATTTAGCTGTTAAGTGACCAAAAGCCAGTGGTGAATAAGCAAGCAAACCAACTTTTTCACGATAGAGTATTTCAGACATCCCCAATTCCATTGTGCGATTCATGAGGTTATAGCCATTTTGCAGGCTAGCAATACGCGGCAGATTAAATTCTTTTGCAATACGCAAAAACTCCATAACGCCCCATGGCTGCTCATTAGATAAACCTATGTAGCGTATCTTTCCTTCGGCAATTAATTCTGCAAGCGTTTCGAGCTGATTTTGAATGGATACCCAAATTTTTTCATCACCATTTTCATGACGATTAGGTTTGAATTCACCTGACTCAAATTCACCTGCTGGGTCAAATTGATATTGTCCGAACATAGGCACATTACGTTCTGGCCAGTGCAATTGATAAATATCTATGTAATCCGTTTTTAGGCGTTGCAGCGAACCCTCAATCGCAGCACGAATGTTAGCTCTATCTAATGATGCAGGCCCACCACGTATCCAACGTACACCGCGGCGTGGGCCAGCCGCCTTAGTGCCCAAAACAATCTTGTCTCTCGCCTGATTTTTAAGCCAATTACCCACCATTGTTTCAGTACGAGTACAAGTTTCGGCTTTAGGCGGCACTGGGTACATCTCGGCAGTATCAATAAAATTGATACCTTGCGCAATAGCATAATCTAGCTGTTCATGGGCTTCTGGTTCTGTGTTTTGGTCCCCATATGTCATGGTACCTAAGCAAATTGCAGAAACACGTAATTCTGAATTACCTAACTGACGATATTCCATGAAGTTAATGTAATACTTGCTGCGAGGGATTAAGGGTAATTTTCGTATTATTAGGTGGCATCAATAAATCCCACCCTGCTTCTCGCGTGGCAAGTTGCATCATATTAGTTACTGCATACACCAGTTCGTTACTAAGCACTATTTTAACGGCCTGCCCATTGGTACATTGCAGCTCTAAATGTGGAGGATTATTTTCATTGGAAATAATCACACATTGAACCGCCAACATCGGCGCATCAGTACGAGTATTACGGTCAGCAATATATTCCGACTGAAAGTCCAAATTGTCTATTTTCTTCTGCTCCGCAACTTCCAGTGCAAAATTTTCAATCGCCTGATGCTTGCTGTCTGGTGTAGCAGTTAGGGGGCTAGTTGCAGGCAATATAGTACTGCTTGTATTTTGTAGCAAGCTCCACATGACTTTACAGATACGTCGCGTAATCCATACAGCAACTTCAGTTTTGTCAGCAAGACCTAACTTTAGCAATAGCCTATCCTCCTGCTCATTAAAGCCAAGGTTAATTTGCTCAATTGCCGATTCGTTTTGTGTCATTTCCATACTTTAAAGGTGAGTACTACATACAGCATAAGGTTTTTATCTCGATTTTTCCAGCATCAAATTAATTAAAAATACAATTGGAAATATAACTAAAACTAATTTATTTGCTAAGCGCTAATCCTTACTACTTGAAATTTCGCAAAGCAACCCAATTACTAGCACTCTAGGGCTTTGAGTGCTAAAATCGCATTCGCTCTATATGGTAAAAATTTAGTATCTTAAATTCAGGCCATATGCATTACTTAAAAGTTTCATCAAATTAGTTTTATGAAACCCTAGGATGAAATTTTAGGGTATTTAATTGTTGCATTATCGTTATTTAATTTTTGGAGAAACCGTATGAAAATTCGTCCTTTACACGATCGCGTGATTGTAAAACGCTCAGAAGAAGAACGTACAACTGCTTCTGGCATTGTTATTCCAGACAGCGCTACTGAGAAACCTGATCAAGGTATTGT
>JBKJRF010000069.1:0-11857 GCA_046594825.1 Methylotenera sp. | reverse complement strand
CAGCCAAATAAACCCCAGCAGCAACGAACAAGGCTATAAAGGTATCCAACCAACACCGCAAGGCGATGATGATTTTGTTGGACATCGCCATTATCAATTTGGTGATTCACCAAAACTGGTCGATTGGAAAGCGTCTTCACGCGAGCAAGGTTTATTGACTAAACAATTCCAAGGTGAGGCGATCTCTACCCTATGGTTAGACTTTGCGGCTACCACAGGCGACAATATTGAGTTGCGTATCAGCCAGCTAACACGCTGGGTAATAGATGCTGAAACTGGCAATCTAAAATATGGCTTACGGTTACCGCAGCTCAGCATCAACCCTAATGCTGGCGTAGTACATTACCATCAATGCTTAACTGCATTGGCACTCATGTAATGGTTATTCAGTCAACAGCTAAAATGCAACAAGTCTTGTGGCTTTTAGTATCACTCAGCATTACCTTCACTGTCTATGCTTTCAGCTTAAATAACTGGGTACCTGCATGTTTTGTAGTGTTTGCTATTTGGCGTTATTTAATTGAAAAGAATAATTGGCCATTCCCTAAACTCTGGTTACGTCTGCCTATTACCCTGACAGGCGGGCTCGCGGTATTAGCGACTTATGGTTCACTTTTTGGCCGCGATGCCAGCGTCGCTTTATTTGCGGTAATGGTTTCGCTAAAACTACTTGAAACCAAGACCAAGCGCGATTTTGTTGTAATGGTAATTTTGGGTTACTTTCTAACTGTAAATACACTATTGTTCACCCAAGCGATTTGGGTTATCGCAATGATACTTCCTGCCTTGGTTGGGTTAACTGCTTGCTTGATTGCAGTCAGCCATTCTAGTCATCCAGCATCAAGCAGTAACCTTACTTGGAAAACTCAAGCAAAACTGGCAAGCAGTTTACTGCTGCAAGCGGTGCCAATCATGTTGGTATTATTTGTACTATTTCCACGTATCCCAGGGCCTATTTGGGGTATTTCAAAAGACGTTTATAGCGGCATGACAGGACTATCAGACAGCATGGAGCCTGGGAATATAAGCGAGCTAAGCTTATCAAGCAAGGTCGCTTTTCGTGCAGAATTTAAATCTGTAATTCCGCCCAATAATCAATTATATTGGCGCGGCCCAGTTTTATGGCACCAAACAGGCCGTAGTTGGCACATGACTAGTGAGAAACTCAAACTTCCATTAGAGTCGCTAGAAACTTCAGGTGAATTCACCGACTACACAATCACACTAGAGCCGCATAACCGTAATTGGCTGTTAATGCTAGATTTACCTACCAGTTTACCCGCAAATGCGGTCGTCAAACATGATAGGCAAGTGATGACTAAAGAGCCAGTACGCACTAGGCTGCGTTATGAGGGTAAGTCTTATCTACATTATAAATTGGGGGCTACTTTAAGTGATTACGAGCGCACTTTATCGCTACAGCTACTAGAAGATGAAAACCCTAAAACGCGACAACTTGCAGCTAAATGGGTAAGTGAAAATAAAACGCCAATAGACATCATTAAAGCTGCGCTCACCATGTTTAGAGAGCAGTCTTTTGTCTATACGCTAGCACCGCCACGCCTAGGCAGTGAGCCAGTTGATGATTTCTTATTTAATACTAAAAGTGGCTTTTGTGAGCATTATGCCAGTAGTTTTGTTTACCTCATGCGTGCAGCTGGCATCCCAGCAAGGATTGTCACTGGCTACCAAGGTGGTGAGTTGAATCCTAACGGTAATTACTTAATCATTCGCCAATCCGACGCACACGCATGGGCAGAAGTTTGGCTTGCAGATCAAGGCTGGGTGCGTGTAGACCCTACCTCGGCTGTGTCACCTAACCGCATAGAGTATGGTATTGCCTCGGCTTTACCCGATTCAGACTCATTGCCTTTACTCTCACGTCAAGATTATCCAATATTGAAAAAACTATATCTAAATTGGGATACGATTAACAATGGCTGGAATCAGTGGGTATTAGGTTATGACCAGCAAAAACAACTCGATTTATTAGCCAAAATTTTTCATACAAAAATTGCCTGGGAAGATATAGGATTAATATTAGTGCTGGTTTTAATAACACTGATGGCTGTTATTAGCTACTTTCTATTGCGTAGTAAAACGGTATTACTAGACCCTGTTAAAAAAACTTACCAACAATTTTTACGTAAACTAGAAAAAAATGGTCTAAAGAAACTCTCACATGAAGGTGTGTTGGATTTTGGAGTGCGTGCATCAAATAGTTTGCCAGTACAAAAAAATGAGATTCAGGAAATATCCAACCTATTTTCATCAATACAATATGCAAAACAGGATGATACTTCTACAAAAAATAAGCATGCGCTACACTTGCTGAAACAACTCGTCAAAAACTTCAAAGTAAATGGTTCTAAAGCTAAATGACTAATAATGAATCACCAAATTTACCAGTAGAAAATATATTGAGTACGGACCAGACTTACATGCAACTTGCTTTGACGCTAGCGCATGAAGCAGCACAGGCTGGTGAAGTGCCAGTAGGCGCTATTGTTGTAAAAGATAGTGTTGTGATTGGTCGGGGTAAAAATTCTCCCATAGGCACACATGACCCAACAGCGCATGCTGAAATTCGTGCCATGCGTGAAGCCGCAGAATATTTAGAAAATTACCGATTAGTGGATTGCACGCTTTATGTCACATTAGAGCCTTGTGCTATGTGCGCAGGTGCCATCCAACATGCTCGCATTGCAAGATTGGTATTTGGTGCACACGACCCCAAAACGGGTGCTTGTGGTAGCGTGATCAATTTAATGAGTGAGTCTAAGCTCAATCATCATACCGACGTTAGTGGCGGTATCTTGTCGCAAGAATGTGGAATGGTATTATCTGACTTTTTTAGGCAGCGCCGACTGACTAAAAGCATATGACAGAAACTCTCAAATTATTATAAGAAATAAAAAACCCGCTATTAAGCGGGTTCTTTATTACATGCAACTAGTTTCATAGCTAGTTTTAATTACATAACTAGTCGTTACTGCCCATAGTGCCACCCAACAACTGGAGCAAACTAGTAAACAGGTTATAGATACTCATGTAAAGACCTAAAGTAGCCATGACATAATTAGTTTCGCCGCCATTCACAATGCGACTCACATCATACAAGATGAAACCAGAGAATATAAGCACACCAATTGCAGATAGCGCCAACGCCATTGCTGGAATTTGGAAGAAAATATTAGCCAGTGATGCCACAATCAGCAAAATTATACCGACCATCAAGAATTTACCCATAAAGCTAAAGTCTTTTTTAGTCGTAGTGGCAATACCAGCCAGCGTTAAAAAGATGATACCCGTACCACCAGCCGCTAAACCGACGATTTGACCACCATTACGTAAATGTAAAGCATGTTGTAAGATTGGACCTAACATTATCCCGAGTAGGAATGTAACCCCTAACAGTAAAACCACGCCTATACTGCTATTGCGATTAGCTGAAATTGCCGCAAACATGCCGTAAAGCACTGCCATTGCGCCAATTGCAAAGATAAATGGGTGTTGTTGCGCAAATACAAAATCCATACTCATACCGATAAACGCACCGATAACGGTTGGGATGAGGCTAAGACCTAACAGCGCATAGGTGTTGCGCAGAACTTTGTTAGTCACTTGCTGAGCTGATTCTGAACGACCTATAACTTGCATTTCGTCAAACATTGTTTGATTCCTTTTAAGTAATAAAAAATAGTATTTAATAAAGTATTAATTACTACACAGATTAAGATAGCGATTATAGACATAAGTTTCAAGTGGTAAATTGTTACAAATTGCGTATTCGCTTGAATTACTCAAGCCGCTTCGTCAAATAAGTAGCGTTATCTGATAAATGCTAAGCAAACAGCTCACCTTCTACCTTACCCACTTGTGCTACTTGATGTACCGCGCTCACAAACTCTGCATTTTCATGTAATGCATTTAAGCTTGGTGGATGTTTTTGCCCATGCATGCGCGCCAAACGAATAATGCTTTGGGCTGAAATTGTCCATTGGAGATTTTCTAACAACTCATCAGCCATTGCTGGTTGATTACATAACAAGACCATGTCGCAACCAGCATTCAATGCAGCCAAAGCACGCGTAGTCACATCGCCACCTGCAGTTGCAGCCTCCATACTTAAGTCATCACTAAAAATTACACCATTAAAACCTAGGCGTTCGCGTAGTATCTTTTGTAACCAGCGTTGAGAAAAACCAGCTGGCTTATCATCAACTTTAGGATAAATCACATGTGCAGGCATGATAGCTTGTATGCCGTCATCAATCAGCATTCTAAAAGGTTGCATGTCGTTTTGTGCAATCTGGTCAAACTCACGGTCGTCTATAGGCATACTCACATGCGAATCTGCCACCACAAAACCATGACCAGGGAAATGCTTGCCAACTGCGGGCATACCGCCTTTTTTAAGGCCTTGCATCAGTGCAAAAGCTAAATCATTAATTGCCTGTGGATTCAAATGGAAGGCCCTATCGCCTATCACTAAACTATCACCATAATCCATATCTAGCACAGGTGTAAAACTAAAGTCCACGCCATGCGCACGTAGCTCAGCAGCTAATACCCAACCTGCTTCTATAGCTAATTCCTTAGCCTTTTTAGGATTTTTATCCCAAATCTTGCCAAACTCTCGCATAGGTGGAATTTTAGTAAAGCCATCTCTAAATCGCTGCACACGACCGCCTTCATGGTCGACCGCTATTAACAATGGTGGCTGCCGTAAGGCATGGATGCTTGCCGTGAGTGCATTTAATTGAGCATTATTCTCATAGTTACGTTTAAACAAAATAACGCCACCTACAAGCGGATGCTGTAAGCGACGAATATCGTCGGTAGATAACTCCGTACCAACGACATCTAACATAATGGGACCTAATGACATGCTTTACCTTTAATCAATTTTTAACGTTAATCATTAATTTTCACATCTAGTATATCGCGCAGATAATCGCCACCTAGGTTAATCGCTAAAATCAAACTCATCAAACTTGTACCCACAATTAATACATAATGTGGCGCCACTAGCATATAACGCACCGCATCACGGAGCATAGCACCCCATGAGGCATTAGGCGCTTGTATACCTAAGCCAAGAAAAGACAGGCTGGCTTCGGCTATCATCACGCTGGCTAAACTGTACGTAGCTTCCACCACCAAGATGGATGCTAATAATGGCAGTATGTGCCGAAAAATCAATCGAGAAACACTCGCACCTAACGATTCTGCTGCTTGCACATGCTGGCGATTACGTAAGCTCAAAGTCTGGCCACGGGTTAAACGTGCATAACTCACCCAGCCCGTTAAGCATAATGCGATGATTAAGTTGCCTAAGCCTGGCCCTAAGACTGCCGCAAAAGCAATAGCTAACAAGATGCCTGGGAAAGCTAAAAAAATATCGGTGATTTGCATCAGAATTTGATCTACTTTACCACCATAAAAGCCAGCTACTAACCCTACAAGCACGCCTATAGTAATGGTAACGCCTGTCACAATAATTGCGACTACAAAGGAAACTTCTACGCCCCGTAATAGGCGCGCTAGAATGCTACGGCCTAGGTCGTCTGTACCGAATAAAAAGTGTATATTGGGCGCATTTAAAATAGTATTTAGGTCAATGAGGTTTGGACTTAATTGCAATAATCGCCCTACTACCACTGCAAATATCCAAAAACCTAAAATTAAAAATGCTAATTTCTTCATAAATGTTAAGTTTCGTTAACTTGCAAACTTTACACGCGGGTCTGCTAATCTGTAAAGCGTATCAGTAAATAGATTCACCAACACATAACTGAGTGCTACTACTAGCACGCAGGCCTGTGTCACAGGATAATCACGTTTTTCAATACTTTCAACCAAAAGCCTGCCTATACCATCCCAGCTGAAAATCGTTTCAGTAATTACCGTACCTGCCAGCAAACTACCCATTTGCAAACCCACAATGGTAATAATTGGCAATAAAGCCGCACGCAAGGCATGACGTAAAATCACGCTAGATTCCGTTAAGCCTTTAGCACGAGCCGTGCGAATATAGTCATCATTCAATACTTCTAACAAGCTAGTACGGGTCATACGGGTAAGTATCGCGCTAAGGCCAAAACCTAATGTGAGTGCAGGCAAAATTATAGAGTTGTTATTTTCCATGCCACTCACAGGTAGCCAACCCAACCAAACAGCAAAGATCAGCATCAGCATAGGTCCCAGCCAAAAAGCTGGCATAGCAGATAGCCTCACAGAAACAATAGTTACGACTAAATCTTGCCAATGCCCTGCTTTAAGTGCAGCATAAATACCTAAAGGAATACCTAAACTTAACCCTATGATCAAAGATAAAAACGCCAACTTTAGCGTTGCAGGGTAACGTGTTTTAATCAGCTCGATAATAGGCGTTTTGCTATGAATGGATCGCCCAAAATCACCTTGAGATAACCTAGCTAAATAAGTACCAAATTGCTGTACAAGCGGTTTGTCTAAGCCTAAATCTGCGCGTAATTGAGCGCGGTCTGTAACTGAAACTGACTCACCCAGCATCACTTCAACAGGGTCACCCGGTACTAAATGGATGAGTAAAAATGTAAGAAGCAATACACCAAAAATGACAGCGCAAAAACCTAATACTTTTTTAATCATTTGATTTAATCGTTATGAATTAAAACAGGCGTACCCGCTTCAACAAATTCGAATAACTCAATGACATCAGCATTACGCATACGCACACAGCCATGCGAACCAATCTCTCCCATTGCTACACTATCTGGTGAACCGTGGATGTAAATATAGCGTTGCATAGTGTCAACATTGCCAAGCCTATTAACTCCTAGCTCGCAACCAGACAACCATAAAATACGGGTCAAAATCCAATCACGGTCTGGAAACTCTGCTTTTAATTCTGGCGCATAAATCTCACCTGTAGCTCTACGTCCCACAAACACTGTATTTGGTTGCGCACCCGCACCTATTTTAGCTCTGATAATATGTTGGCCAAGCGGTGTACAACCACTATTTCTCTCACAGCCAATACCATTAGCTGCAGTTGATACACTGTATTTAGCTTTAACGCCGCCAAAATCGTCAAATAACGTTAAGGTTTGCTGTTGGATAGAGATTTCAATGCGCATATTTACTTATTGTAGCTAAATCATCCCAATTACCATCAGGTTTGGGAGAATAGTTTTTAATATTTTTACGCATCGCTACAAATTGACCTTCGTACCATAATGGAATATAGGGTAATTGGCTATGAATACGGGCCGTAACAGCAGGCCAATCTTCCTGCAATATCAATTTATCCAGTTCACTATCAGTATAGCGCCCACGGTTAAATCCATTCGGAGGGAAACTCTCTGAACCTAAAGCTTTTGCGTAGATTTCAGGTGTTTTGATGCCTACCCAAGTAAGTCCAAACAATTGAAAATTACCTTGTTTCACGTCTTCAAAAAACGTACCCCAATCAAGACTGCGAATTTCCAAATGGATGCCTGCAGGCCTCATTTGTGCCTGCATAATAGTGGCAAAACGAATGCGCTGTGCATCTGTAGAGGTTTTATATACCAGCTTGAGGGGTAATTTAACGCCAGCTTCTAGTAACAGTTGTTTGGCTAGCGCTGGGTTGTAATCATATGGCTTTAAATTTGCGTTAATAGCTTCATTGTTTTTATTGATTGAATTCTTATTAATCTTATTGGTGTAGTGTTCAGGGGGTAAAATCGCCGATGCAAGTCTGGTATTAGACACCATTCCTTTTTGTATAATCGCATCACGGTCTATAGCATGAGCAATAGCTACCCTAACTTTTAATTTCTGTAAGATTGAATCGCGCATATTCAAACCAAAATATGAAAAATTAGCGCCAATGCTAATGTTAACAATTATTTCAGGCTTGGCTTGTAGGTACTTAATTAATTCTGGCGGCAATTCACCTTGCAATAAATCTACTTCACCACGCAATAGCTTTAAGACGCGTACAGTAGGGTCTTTGACCTCAATTAAATTGATCAACTGATTATCTCGCGTGCGCTTTAACATTAGTTTGTTTTGCCATGTCAACAATTTTAACGGCCCGCTACCAACAGCATCATGAGAAAAATCATGCCCTTTCACAATTAAAGCATTTGGCAAAATGCCAATGGTCAACTTTGCAGGGAAGTCTTTATCTGCTTGTTTTAAATGAAATATCACGGTGTCATCATCAACTGCTTCAATATGCTCAATATTGACAAACTCTGCCGCATGGGGCGAATCCTTCAATGCAACTAATGAATCATAAGTAGCTTTAACATCATAAGCTGTGAGGGGTGTTTGATTATGAAATAAGGCGTGATGCGCTTTCAGCGTAAAATGATAATCTGCAGGACTGACTGCAACCCATGAAGCCAAGCTAGGAGCAGGTTTTGACTGGCCATCAAAATCTACCAAGCTTTCGTAAAGTAGTCGATTAATGCGTGCAGAAGCAGCATCTGTTGCATAACGTGGGTCTAGGTTGAGCGGTGCTTGCGAAATGGCGAACTGTATAACAGAGGCAGAATCTTCAGCATGTCTTTCAGGCTTACCGCAAGCGACAATCACCAATACAATACATAAGAGATATAGGCGTTTCAAAGCTCAAATAATGCAATAGATTCCACGTGTGAAGTATGCGGGAACATATTAATGACTCCCGCAGATTTTAACGTGTAGCCTTTTTCATTCACCAGCACGCCAGCATCACGCGCCAAAGTTGCGGGGTTGCAGGACACATAAACAATGGTTTTAGGACTGTTACTCGCATCTAAAGATTTAATCAGTTCAAACGCACCATCTCGCGGTGGGTCTACTAACCACTTATCCAGCTTACCTAGCTTAGTTAATGCCTCTGGGGTCATTTTAAACAAATCTACCACACCAAACTCAACGTGATTAATTTGATTAAGCTGCGCATTTTCTTTAGCACGCTCAACTAGATTGGCTAAACCTTCTAAGCCCAATACTTTTGCTCCGCTATGGGCAATAGGTAAAGTGAAATTACCAATGCCACAAAAGAAATCGGCAATTTTCTCACCGACTTGTGGGTTCAGCAACTGCATAGCGCGGCGTATCATCACTTGGTTGATTTGCGGATTGACTTGCGTGAACTCATTGGGCTTGAAAGGATATGTTAATTCAAACTCTGGCAAACTATACTTTAATGCTGGCAAGGCTTTCACTACAGAATCCAGAGGATAAAACGGCTTAATGGTATCTGGGCCTTTAGTTTGCGTCCAAATCTGAACCGCATGATCATCTGCAAAGGCTTTAAACAGCACCTCATCCTGCTCAGATACTACGTCCATAATGCGGAAAATCAACACAATGACAGGCTTCTTTTCTGCCGCTACACTTTCACCCACAGCCAATTCAATTTGCGGAATCTTTTCCCGCAAACTAAGCTGCATAATCAAATCTTGCAACGGTGCTATTAAGGCTGAAACTTCAGGCGTTAATACTTCGCAGCTATTCATATCCGCCACATAACGCGTCGCTTTTTCGTTAAAACCCACTAGCACGCGTTGTTTTTTTTCTACATAACGAACGCTCAAACGCGCCTTATGACGATAGCCCCAAGTAGGGCCATAAATAGGCGGCAGCATATTATCAGGTTTCACTTTACCAATATGCCACAGATCACTTTCCAGCAATCTTTGCTTGTTTGCTACCTGTCCCGTAAAGTCTAAATGCTGCAATTTGCAACCTCCACATACCGCGTAATGTGGGCATTTTGGTGTAACGCGTAGGTTAGATTGTTTTAATATCTCAACCACGCGTCCAACTTCATAGCTAGGCTTGATGCGGTGCGACTGAAAGGTTACTTTTTCAGTGGGCAGAGCGCCTTCAATAAAAATGGTTTTGCCATCTAGGTGTGCAACGCCACGGCCTTCCTGATCTAGCGACTCAATAATCGCAGTTAAAATAGGTGCTTGCTTGATATCTACAGCAGATCTGTTACGTCGTTTTCTCATGTCGGCATTTTACCGCAGAGCTTACATTAGAGGAAATACACTTATTTTGTTAGACTATTCAATAGCTTGGCAATTATTATGGTGCTAATTAACCTTAAGTGACTGAATTAACTAATTTGAATCATTCAAAATCGAGAAAATGATGAAAAAAATAATATCAAAGACAGCCTTCACAAAAGTAATTTCTATATCTGCAGTACTTTTCACTTGCCTGTTGACGCTTACTATCTTTGAAACCTCAACTTTTGCTGCTGAAGGCAAAGTACAAACTTCAGCTACTGGTTTGAAGTTTGCCACTGGCGGTATAGGGGAAGATGAAGTACAAACAATGCGCCGTATAGCAAATCAATTTTCACTGAACATTGTATTTTCTGCAGGTGCGGGTAGTGCTGCAACAAACGTCAATGCTACTATTTTTAATGAAGCTGGCACTACGGTTTTTAGGATTAAAGGCGCGAATCCACTGTTATATGTAGACTTACCTGTTGGAAAATATAGGGTACTCGCTAACTATCAAGGCTCAAAACAAGGCTATGCCTTTAATGTGAGTGGTGAAAAAAATCAAAAACTGATTTTAAATTGGCCAGATGAAATCGAAGATGACAGTAAAGATATTGAAACTAAAAAGTAAAAATTAAGCTTTCCAAGCACTTAAAAATTTTACCCAATGCGACGTACTAGCATTGGATGCTGTATAAGCCGTAAGCGTATCCCTTACCAACTTGATTTCCGCCTCATATGCCGCCGGTGTAAGATGGCCACGCATCAGCTGAAAACGTAGATACACCAAATGCGTATTCGCAACATCGGTTTCGCAATAGTTACGAATCTCCTCTATTTGCCCTGCTTTATAAGCATCCCAGACTTTGCTGCCATCCATACCCAGCTTACCTGGAAAGCCGCATAACTTGGCTAGGTCATCTAAAGGCGCATTTGCACGGGCATTGTACATAGCCATAACGTCCATCAAATCTAAATGGCGCGCATCATAACGTTTGATGTAATTATTCCACTTAAAATCTTTATCGTCTTCGCCCATATCCCAATAACGGCTGGCATTTACACCGTGTATCAAGCCCCGATAATGTAATACTGGCAAATCAAAACCGCCGCCATTCCACGAGATAATTTGTGGCGTGTATTTATCAATGCCATCGTAAAAACGTTGAATAATTTCAGCTTCTAAGGAATTGGCATCGCCCAGCGTCCATACTTTAAAATTATTGCCTTCTCGTAACGCACAGGAAATCGCACAAACACGATGTTGATGTAGCGGCAGGAATTCACTGCCGTTATGCTGACGACGCTGGTGCAAAGCAATATTGCCAACATCTTCGGCTGACGTATCTTTTGGTAAATCATATAAAACTCGCAGACCATCGGTATCAGGAATAGTCTCAATGTCGAATACTAAAGTAGGTGTCATATAGTTACACGCTTGAAATTGATCATCTTAAATTAGCGTTTCACCCAACCATTCGCATCTTGATACCACCAGCCAGATTGAGCCTTTTGCACCCATCTTTGTGCAAAGGTGCTGCGTATGTCACCTTCCCACTCAGCATGACCATTACCTGCGGCAATCTCTTTATATAACGCATTGCGGTCACTATTTTCTGCTGCAACCAATGCATTAATGCCTTGTCGGTCTTTTAGTGGCACTGCAGAAGCATCATGCACCGCAATTAAACCATCTTTAGTTAAGCCTACTGCACCACTGACATAATGGGGGGCTAATTGAATATGTCGTGCTTGCATACTGTTTTTAATCGCACCAATCGCTGGGGTATTTACTTCCAAATCCGCTGCCGCATTAACCCAACTTGAGGAAAGCAATGTAACCGAGGCAAACAAGGCTACGACTACTAAAAAACGTA
>JBKJRF010000175.1:0-3375 GCA_046594825.1 Methylotenera sp. | reverse complement strand
ACCACTGCAATCAAAACCAGTTTCAGGCGAATTTCCACCATAGTGATAACGAATGCCAGTGAGGCTCAGTGCGTTGACCAGCACCTCGCGAGCGCGGTCTGACCACTTTTCAGGATTATCTTGAGTTGAGGTTTGCTCTAAAGTTCTTGTTGAAGTTAGGGGTGAGCCTTGTATGCCAATGCTGTTGGATAAAGGCTCAGCTGATGCACAGGAGCTGCAAGCCAACGCAAGTAACGTACAGACAATATAATGAGCTTGAATAGATTTAATCACCCGGCAATTATAAGAACTTAAGCAGAAATTGCAAACTGTCACTATTTGAGTTGATTACGACCACATTGAAAAGTGCAAGTCGTGGGATAATCCCAATTCTTATGAGCGAACAAATCATCCGTCAAGTTTTTGAAAAAAACGGTACCTTAGCCACCAATATTGACGGTTATAGTGAACGTACCCAACAGCTAGAAATGGCGTTGGCGATAGCACAAGCCATTGAAAATAATACCCAGTTAGTTGCTGAGGCTGGTACAGGTACAGGTAAAACCTTTGCCTATCTAGTACCTGCTTTATTAAGTGGCGGTAAAGTCATTATTTCTACTGGCACAAAAAACTTGCAAGACCAGTTATTCAGTCGTGATCTGCCTAATGTGCGAGATGCCTTAAAAGTACCAGTGACAGTAGCGATGCTAAAAGGGCGCTCTAATTATGTCTGTCATTATCATCTTGAACGCGCTGTAAATGAGGGCAGATTTGCCTCGCGCGAAGATGCCAAATACTTGCATGTGATTAAGACTTTTGCTGAAAACAGTAAAACCGGCGATAAAAGCGAACTTAACTCTGTGCCAGAAAATGCCACTATTTGGCCAAATGTAACTTCTACTCGTGATAATTGTTTAGGTGCAGATTGCAGTTTTTACAAAAACTGCTTTGTGATGGAGGCACGTAAGCAAGCTTTAGCCGCCGATGTGGTAGTAGTGAATCACCATCTATTTTTTGCCGATGTGATGTTGCGTGACGAAGGTGTGGCAGAGCTTTTGCCAAGTGCTAATACTGTGATATTCGATGAGGCGCATCAATTACCCGATGTAGCAGGACTTTTTTTTGGTGAAGATGTTTCTACTAGTCAGTTAATAGAATTGTCGCGTGACTGCACGGCTGTGCATTTGACGTTAGCTAAAGATTGTATTGAATTAGGCAAGATAATTCCTGCCTTAGAAAAAGCCGCTAAAGATTTTAGGTTGGTTTTTGCCTATGAAGGCTCACGTTTTCCAGTGCAAAAAGCTTTAGTACTCAAAGGTTTTGAAGCAGCGTTTGATCATATGCAAATTCAATTAAAAGCTTTATCGGCAGTACTCGAAACGCAGGCAGCACGTGATCCATTGCTGGAGAAATGTTGGCAACGCAGCGAAGCTTTATACGATTTATTTAACCGCTGGCAATCTGCTGAGAATAATAATCTGGTGCGTTGGGTAGAGGTGTTCACGCAATCTGTACAGTTACACGCTACACCGTTGAGTGTAGCTGAAGGTTTTGGCAAGCAGCTCAATGCACAACCACGTGCGTGGATATTCACCTCAGCGACGTTGGCAGTTAAAAGTGATTTTAGCCATTACGTAGCACAAATGGGCTTGCAAGCCGCCACCACAGGGTTTTGGGAAAGCCCATTTAACTACCAGGAGCAGGCACTTTTATATGTGCCACCTGATATGCCAGATCCAAATAGCCCAAGCTATACAGCTAGCGTGGTAGCCGCCGCATTGCCGGTATTGCAAGCTAGCGGCGGTAGAGCGTTTGTGTTGTCCACCAGCTTACGCGCTATGCGCGAGATTCATGCTTTATTAAAAGAGGCATTCATAGAAAATGGCATTGAAAGCCAGTTATTGCTACAAGGCGAAAGCTCCCGCACCGAGCTATTAGACCGTTTTCGTAAACTAGGTAACGCAGTATTAGTCGGCTCGCAAAGCTTTTGGGAAGGGGTCGATGTACGCGGTGAAGCCTTGAGTGTGGTCATAATCGACAAACTCCCGTTCGCGCCGCCAGATGACCCAGTCTTATCCGCACGCGTTGATAAATTAAATGCAGAAGGCAAAAACGCGTTTATGGAGTATCAATTACCTTATTCTGTTATCACGCTAAAACAAGGCGCAGGGCGATTGATACGTGATGAAAATGATCGAGGTGTACTAATGATTTGCGACCCACGGTTAATTAGTAAATCCTATGGCAAGAGAATCTGGCAGAGTTTGCCGCCGTTTAAACGAACAAGAGAGATTGCTGAGGTTCAACGCTTTTTTGAGATGTTAATCATTAACTAGGTCTATGGTATTGATTGCAGAAAATGAATATGAACTTACTGCTATTCGCGCTCAAGGTGCGGGCGGGCAGAACGTGAATAAAGTATCAACTGCGATTCATTTGCGGTTTGATATTTTTGCTTCATCATTGAGCGATTGGCTTAAAGATAAATTGCTGAACTTAAAAGATAGCCGTATTACTGATGAAGGTATATTGGTGTTAAAAGCCCAGCAATACCGTACGCAAGAAGCGAATAAAAAAGATGCGATTAAACGATTGCATGAAATTGTTAATGCTGCAAATCAGGTAAAACCTACCCGCTATGCTACTAGGCCTAGTTATGGATATAAGCAACGTAGACTAGAAAGTAAAATGCAACGTGGGCAAATTAAGCGTATGCGTGGCAAAATAGCAACTGACTAAATTGATTAGTAACCATAACGTGAATTTATTAGCTCTTGACACCTCTACCGAATTTTTATCGCTTGCTATTTTAAAGGGCGATAAAACCTTTATTTTTGATATCAAGGCAGGACAAACGCATTCGCAAATTATATTGCCGCAGATTCAAGCCTTACTTGATGCGGCAGAGCTTCAACTAAAAGATTTGCATGGTCTTGCTTTTGGCGCGGGCCCTGGCTCATTTACTGGTGTGCGTATAGCAGCAGGCGTGGCACAAGGGTTGGGCTTTGGTGCTAATTTGCCTGTGGTGTGTGTTTGTACATTGTTGGCGTTGGCAGAAGCTAGTGGTGCAGGCAAAGTGCTAGCTTGTTTAGATGCGCGTATGGGCGAGGTTTACCACGCGGCTTATGAGTGCGTTGAAAGTGAATGGCAAACAGTCATTGAGCCTGGCTTGTATAAGCCAGATGCGGTACCTGTTATGAAGGGCGCAGATTGGGTTGGCGCGGGTAGTGGTTGGCAAACTTATGCTGAACAGTTAAGTGCTATTTATAATGAACAATTGTCAGCAATACAACCGACATTATTGCCTACAGCCAGCGCAATAATTAGGCTTGCACAGCCCATATTTAAAAGTGGCAATGCTAAGTCTGCCAGTGAGGCTATGCCAATTTATATTCG
>JBKJRF010000183.1:0-2789 GCA_046594825.1 Methylotenera sp. | reverse complement strand
CTATTTAAGTTTTTTGCGAAATCGATAATGCCTGTTTTGTCAGAAACGCTAATAAGCGCACGTTTGATAGTTGCCATGATGTAACTCTAAAGAAGTTGTAGTGATGAATAATTTCGTAGGTAAAAAGAGTTATTCGATATTGTATTGCTGAAGTTTTTTACGTAACGTGTTGCGATTAAGACCTAAAATTTCTGCTGCTTTACTTTGGTTGCCTGCGGCATGTTGCATAATATATTCCAGCAACGGCTTCTCTACACAACTCAATACCATGTCGTATACAGCGTGCGGCGGTTCACCATCAAGATCTTTAAAGTACTGGTTTACTGAAGATTTTACGCTAAGGGCAAGTTCACATTTATCAATCATGCTGCCATTCCTTCAGGTTGTTTAACTTCAATATCTTCATGTTTGACATTCTCATCGTCATATTGCAAACGATGGTCGCGACTTTGTAAATGGTCAAAAAACTCATCAATTGCCGAAAGTTGTAAATCTATCGTTTGCAATGTATTCATATTGTGACGAAAAGTTGCTGAATCTTTTAAGCCTTTGGTATACCAGGAAATATGCTTACGAGCCATGCGCATACCTGTTAAATCACCATAAAATTCATATAAATCATGCAGGTGCGTTAACATCACAGCGCGAATCTCAGTGACTTCTGGCGGCGGTAGATGCTCACCGGTTTTGATGTAATGTTCCATTTCTCGGAATATCCACGGGCGACCTTGTGCCGCTCGGCCTATCATTACTGCATCTGCGCCTGTATATTCCAACACAAACTTAGCTTTTTCGGGAGTGGTAATATCGCCGTTAGCAATCAGCGGGATTTTAATCGCCTGTTTTACTGCGGCAATCGTATCGTACTCAGCATCGCCCATGTATAAACAAGCACGGGTACGGCCATGCATAGCAAGTGCTTGTATGCCTAGATCTTCGGCCATTTTGGCAATTTGCACAGCATTGCGATTATTTTTATCCCAACCAGTACGAATTTTTAAGGTAACAGGTACATCAACAGCTTCAACTACAGCCCGAAGAATTTGCGCGACTAATGGCTCGTCTTTCAATAAAGCAGAACCGGCCATTACATTACAGATTTTTTTAGCTGGGCAACCCATATTGATGTCGATAATCTGTGCACCATTATCAACGTTATGTCTTGCTGCTTCCGCCATCATCTGTGGATCTGCACCGGCTATTTGTACTGAGATAGGGTCTACTTCACCTTCATGGTTCGCGCGGCGCAGCGTTTTTTCGCTACCGTAAAGTAGTGAGTTTGAAGTGACCATCTCACTCACAGCCAGACCTGCACCCATCTTTTTACAAAGCTGGCGGAAAGGCCTATCTGTCACGCCCGCCATGGGAGCAACAATTAGGTTGTTTTTTAAAATATGTGAGCCAATTTGCATTTATATTAATTTATCTTTGCGGTAACTTTAACGCTTGAATCTCGTTGACTATGTCTTACTCGTTGACTGTGTCTTAAAAGGCTAGCCGCACTTAATGTGCTGTCTTTACCTTAATACTTGCCTGCCTCATTCTCGCTTCGTTAAATCAATCTAAAAGAAGCTTTAGTGTTAGTTTCAGGCAGTTGCCTATTTTATACGCAAATGGCATGTCAGAAAACTTAAATCTCAGCATAATTTGTAGATAGATGCATGATTCCAGTATATTCAGTGTAAAAAGCCATTTACAACCTATTTACATTTTGAATTGAAAGCGTTTCTTTGAACATAAACACGGTATCTTCTACCACTCATATTGCTTTTGCCAGCTTTATTGGCACCGCAATTGAGTTTTACGATTTTTATATTTATGCGATGGCATCTGCTTTGGTGATTGGGCAGGTGTTTTTTCCTGCCAGCGACCCATCTGCACAGGCTTTGAATGCTTTTTTAACGTTTGGTATAGCTTTTATAGCGCGGCCTTTGGGTGCGATTGTTTTTGGTCATTTTGGCGATAGGGTTGGGCGTAAGACAACATTGGCGGCCTCATTATTAGTGATGGGTATATCTACGTTACTGATTGGATGTTTGCCAGGCTATGACACACTGGGTACATGGGCTGCAGTATTGCTCTGCTTGCTAAGATTTGGACAAGGCTTGGGTTTGGGTGGCGAATGGGGTGGCGCAGCATTATTGGCGACTGAGCATGCTCCAGCAGGTAAGCGTGGCTGGTTTGGTATGTTCCCGCAACTTGGCCCTTCAGTTGGATTCTTACTGGCGACATTGAGTTTTTTAACATTAACGTTGTTTTTGTCTGAGAGTGAATTTAAGACATGGGGCTGGCGTTTACCATTTTTTGCTAGTGCTTTGTTAGTTGTTATAGGATTGTATGTGCGATTCAAGCTGGCTGAAACTCCAGCCTTTGCAGCGGTTTTAGCGCAGCAACATACTCATAAAACACCGCTAAAACCTTTATTAAACAAACATCTACGCTCGGTGCTGCTAGGCGCGTTAGCGATGACCGTGTGCTACAACCTGTTTTACACTGCCACAGTATTTTGCTTAAGTTATGGTACTCAAACTTTAAAAATCCCACGTGCTGAATTTTTGCAGATGTTATGCATTGCGGTGGTTTTTATGGCTGTCGTGACACCGATATCAGCTTGGTTAAGTGATAAGTTAGGTCGAAAACCAGTTTTATTAATAAGTTGCTTTTTAGCCATACTGGCAGGTTTTGTATTAAACCCATTAATGTCAAGCGGCTCAATCTTGCAAATCACGCTGTTTTTATCTGTCGCCCTGTTATTAATGGGCGCCACTTTTGCGCCGATCGGCGCTTTC
>JBKJRF010000162.1:0-17441 GCA_046594825.1 Methylotenera sp. | reverse complement strand
ATTGAATAGCTTGAAGTAAATGAGTAACTTTTAGTATTAAATTAAAACAAATAAATATTACTTAATGGTTTTCTATTAATGGTATGAGTTCTTGTATTTCATAAGCTTATGAGGTCTATCGTGAAGACCATTATTAATGCGCACAATTTTAGAATAATTACCAGATCAAGTAATTCTATTATTAGCCAATCAGATATCCTGTTGGAAATTTAGTCGTAATCCCTAACAAAGCCAATGAATGCTTTGCTTTTTAAGCATACCACTCTTTTTTATTAACCTGAGTTAATTTAAAAATTATAATTTCATAAAAATATACTCACCCATTTAGGTGAGGAAAGTCGTATAAAGGTTATAGCTGTTTAAGTGTAAAATAATAAGAAGATTGTTAGGGTAAAACATTTAGGTTTGTCGATTATTTTAATGACAGTAGTGTCGAAATTATGTCATTACAATTGCATTAGAAAGTGCACGGTTATATAACTTATTGATTTTTATGTATTAATTTACACGTATTATTGGCATTCAATTTGCACTCAATAATACTGTGAGTAATATCTATTTATTAAATAAGGTGTGCTGAAATGAAAGTGCAAATTGAAAAACAGACTTGGAATACATTAATAGAAGTCATCCAACGTTCATACTCAATAAAGAAGCATATTGATTTTTTTAGATGGCAGCAAGACTATGTGGCAAATGTTGTACCACATGACGTTTTGATTGCAGTATGGGGTGATTTTAGTAAGGGCATATTAAATTATGATGTTTGCTCGAAATTGCCTGGCATCCGTACGCAGTACTTACGTGAGTCACCGGGCGGCATTGATAATCTAATGACAAATCTTTATAAAAAATGGCTGGTTAACGGCGAGCGTTGGTTTTCAGTTAATAATTTTATTGCTGATTTTGATGCTGATGAATTGCCAATATTTAATAACAAATTATCAGATATAAACTCGTTATTGGTATACGGTATACGTGATATGCGCGGTAATAATGATTGTTTATATATATTCATGGATCAAAAAAATGAGTTCGAAATTTGTCATTCAGTATTGGGTATGTTGATACCTCACCTTGATGCTGCTCTGCGAAGAGTGGAGTGCTTTGAAAGTGAAATGGATGATGATGAATTATCTGAATATCATGTACAAGGACTTAGTGATAGAGAGCATGAAATTGTGCACTGGGTTCGATTAGGCAAAACTAACTTTGAAATTAGTATGATTCTCGGTATTAGCCCTAATACAGTGAAAAATCACTTAAAACGGATATTTAGTAAATTAGATGTATCTTCTCGTGCACATGCAGTTGCAACTTATGTTCCTCCGAAGTTGAATTAACCTACATGGCTGATTAGAGCTTAAGTATTAATTATTAGAAAAATAAATGGCTTATAAACAAACTAACTCTAGAATGCTGCTGCAAAGACGTAGCAGCTTAAGCAATATGATTCAGCAAGCGCTTGATGGGGCCGCTGTAATCGGGATTACATGGGTGCTTGTTCGTTTGCATTATGATGATATTGGCGGCCCAACATCTCCTTATATGGTAATGTTGCTTTTGCTTTTAGGTATTTTGGCTGTTACTTATGATCGGTTTGCTATATACAGAAGTAACGCTCCTTTTTTTGACAAATCGCTTAATTTGTTAAAAGCATGGACGCTTACTTTTTTAGTGTTAATTGTGCTTGCTTTTCTTTCAAAACAAAGTCAAGCATATTCAAGGTCTTTAATTGCTCAGCTCTATGTAATTGGATATTTCACACAGCTATTGTTACATTATCTTGTCCGAACTATTTATAAAAAAATAATTCTTCATTCACAGCAGCACGAAAAAGTAATTATTGTTGGTCAATGTCGACTAGCCAATCATTTACAGCAAAAAATTTCTAGTAATCCTTGGATTGGTGAAGAGGTAATTGGCTGCGTGAGATTGCCTAACGATGCTGAACCTCCAATACTATCTAAATTTTCAACCAGAATTTTAGGAAGTATCGAAGATTTGCCAGCGCTGATTGATCAGTTCAACATAACTGCTATTTATGTAGTCACGCCTTTAGAGTCCTCAAAAGTTTTGGAGGATATGTACAAGTCCGTTTTAGAGAAGCATGTCGCTATTCATTGGATTCCAGATATTTTCTCTTTACGTTTAGTGAATCATAGCGTTAGAGAAATTTCTGGGATTCCAGTTATTACCCTTTCAGAAACTCCATTAATTGGAATGCGCCTACTTTTAAAGTCAATAGAAGATGTCGTGCTATCTAGTTTAATATTGGTATTGATTAGCCCAATATTATTTTTTGTGGCAATTGCCGTTAAGCTAGATAGTCCTGGGCCTATATTTTTTAGACAGAACCGAACTGGCTGGGGTGGCAAAGTATTCAAAATTTGGAAGTTCCGTAGCATGCATGTTCATCAAGTAGAAGGCGGAAAGCTCAAGCAGGCTGAGAAAAACGACAGCAGGATTACTCGTGTAGGGGCGTTTATTCGAAGAACTAGTCTTGATGAATTACCACAAATATTCAATGTATTTGCTGGGAACATGTCCTTAGTCGGACCCCGTCCGCATGCAGTACAACATGATGCAGAGTATTCGCAAAGAATTTTCGATTACTTTTCACGGCATAATATTAAACCAGGCATTACAGGTCTTGCTCAGGTTCGTGGATTAAGAGGTGAAACAAAGGATATTGATCAAATGATTCAGCGTATTGAGTCTGATATTGAATATATCAATAACTGGTCTGTATGGTTGGATGTGAGCATTATTTTACGTACGGCTTTTTCAATGACTGGTAAGAGTGCTTATTAGTTGAACACTACATTAAGATCAAGTTTCAAGTTTTTACTTGTCTTAATTATTAGTATTTTCATCAATTAAATTCTAATTTTTTAAAATTACTCTATTTAATTACCCTTAATTTCTGCAAGTAAAAAATTCTACTTCTAGCAGGTTGTTTATGAAGGTTTGAAAAAGCAAGAATCACGAATACTCCACTTAAAATATACGATATTGCAGTTGGTTGTAATTTTGTTAACTAATTGAAATATAAGTACTAATTTTAAATTATCCTCGACCCAAGTCAATCTATAGCCCTTAAGGGCTATTGTGGCGAAAAGCTACAACACATAATATCTAAATCATTAATTTAGTAGTTAAGCAGTCGTCGAAAAAGGAGCATGAAATGTTAAAAATAATTGTAACGATAATATTTTTTAGCTTGGTTACAACAGCAGCAGTTACATCTTTTGCAGCTACCAAAGAGTTGACTGAAGCTGTTGCAACCTCTTCTACAATTGTAGGTAAGGTGATAAGTGAAAGAAGTGAAATTAAGACCTTAAATAAATCTAACGCCGAGGTGGAATATAGTGCAACCCAAAATAAGACTAAAAATGAGGCCACACTACCTACATCGGGATGGATATTATTATCAGCATTAATTGGTTTTGTGTTGTTATCTAATCGTTGGGGTATTTAAATACTAAAATAGCTTATTTATTTGTAGTAGCCTAACTAGAATGTCATTAGATAATTCAGTTACAATTAATTAATTGCATATTTAAAAAATGTTATACCATTTGTACATTCTTAAACTTGTTTCCTGAAGGTAGTGATTAACATGCGATTTAAAATATTTTTATGGTTGATACTAAGTAATCTATTGATGGTATCGATTTCCACAGTCAATGCAGAAACATCACAAAGTTACAGGCTTCGTCAAGGCGATTTAATTCAAGTCTCAGTTTGGGGTGAAGATAAATTGCAAAAGGAAAGTTTGGTGCTTCCAGATGGAAGTATTACTTACCCGCTTGCTGGAAGAGTAGATGTAGTTGGACTTACTTCTGTAGAAGCAGAAAAGAGAATTGCAGAAAAGTTGAAAACTTATCTTCCTGATCCACAGGTATCAGTAGTAATTGTCAGCATAGAAGGTAATCATGCGCATGTTCTAGGAAAAGTATTAAAACCAGGACAAGTTCCAATGACTGGTCCCATGACTGTTCTTGATGCATTAAGTGTCGCAGGGGGATTAGATAAATTTGCTGACCAAAATAATATTAAAGTTCTGCGCAATACTCCGCAGGGACAAAAAGTAATTCCAATTCATTATGATCAACTGATTCGCGGTGATCGACTAGATGGCAATATTACCTTAAACCCAGGCGACACCGTCCTTGTCCCATAACAATTAGTTTTTCAATTACCTGAATATAGGTATAATAAAATCGTATATAACTATATTCAGGAGCGATGTTGAAAAACTATCATCAGTCTTCACTCAAATTGAGTGATTTCAATAAATCAGCATCAGCTATATTAGCAAGTTTAGTGTTACAAGCATTTATACCAAATGCAAATGCCGCAGTCTTTTCTGAAAGAGCAATTGTAACGACAAGTGTAGAGTATGATTCTAATCCATCGTTGTCTGCAAATAATGAGCAGCCAGTGTGGGCTTACACAATTGTTCCTCAGTTACAACTTGATGCTACTAACGAACTTAATCGGTGGTATCTAGATTCAGCTCTACTAGTCCATCGCTATTCAAATGATAAGGTCTTAGTTGAGCGCCAAGATCCTAAAATTTCTGGTGGATGGACCCGCACTTACGAATCTGGTACGTATGGAATCAAGGCCAACTATGAAGAGAGTACTTCACGTAATTTAGAGTTGGCAAGCACCGGTGTGTTCGTAAATAAAAATGGTACTCAAAAAAATGAGTCGATCGAAGCGCTATGGCAACATGCAATTAACGCTAGATGGTCTATTCTCAATGAGGGTATTTATAGCAAGATTAAGATTACTAATTCTGGTGCTTTAGGCAGTTACGATTTAAGTGAGTTGAGATCTACATTAACTTATGCTAACACTGAGAAATTAAGCACTTACAGTCAATTAGATTATTTACATTATCACCCAGAGTCTATATTAGATAATACAGACTTTATTCGCCTAAATGTAGGCACAAATTATCAAATGACAGAGCGTTTTAGTTATGGGGTTCGTGGAGGACTCTATAAGGTGTCTGGAAATCAATCAGACACTGGGTGGGAAGCTGCAGTAAATGGTAAATATACTCCAAATGAAAAAACGATTTATCTAATGGAGGTATCTAGAAGTCTGGGTGCGGGGGGTATTGGTGGTTTCCAAAAAAATGATTCTCTCAAACTTGCTTGGAATTACGATTTGTCTGATAGAGCTATTATGGGTGCAGATTACTCATTGAATATGGCTAGAAAAGATAATCAAATCAATACAAATGCAGTTAATTACCAACAGATTAATTTGTTTTATGATCGAAAGTTATCTAATCATTGGCAAGCACGTCTTTCTGCGGCTCACAAACAAATCGATGTAACGAATGTTAATTCGCAAGCCAATGTAATTGGTGTTGCTCTCAAGTATGACACCCTAAGTTTTTAATTAGAAAAAGGTTATAAAAGCTGATGTCTTTAGAGAAAGAAATGTCGTTTGACGACTATGTCAACATCGTTCGCCGTAAGTTGCCATATGTAATTGGAATTTTCTTTTTAGTATTTCTAGGGGCAATTGTTTATGCAATAAAACTTCCTCCAATTTATGAATCGACGGGAACTATACTCATTGAGTCTCAACAAGTTAATTCAGACCAAACCAGAGAGAAGTTTGCTGCAGATCGTTTCGAAGCTCTAAAGCAAGTTGTGCTTAGCAATGAAAATCTTTTTAAAATCGCTGAGAAATATAAGTTATTCGGTTTAGATAAACACCCTGATTTCTCACACTCTGATGTTGCAGACCTTTTCCGTTTTTATATTACGGTTACTCTGTTAAAAGCTGATGCTAGTAATTGGGGAGAAAAAACAACTTTCGCATTTCAAGTTTCAACTAATTATTTTAATGCTACTGACACTTACAATATAGCTAATGATGTAGTTAAATTGTTCTTAAATGAAAACGATAGAGCCAGTAAAGAGCGTGTAACGGATACTGCAGAGTTTTTTGCTAAAGAGGCCGAGAAAAAAAGAATTGATCTAGAAAATATAGAAAAAGAAGTTACAAGCTATAAACAGCGTTTTTCTAATTCACTTCCACAAAATAAAGACATGCAGATGTCAAGTTTGCAGCGTCTAGAAGATGATCTAAGAGATAATCAACGTGAATATAATGCGACACAGGCTGAGTTAAGATCATTAGACGTTAGCATGGATTCTGCTAAAGCTGGACTAGGGTTAGGTCTGCCACAAGAACAAAATACAGGGCCTTCAGAACTTGAGAAGTTAAAATCAGAATATGCGAAGCTAAGTAGTATTTATAGTGATAATCATCCAACATTAAAAGCATTGCAGCGTAGGATTGATAATCTTGAAAAAAATACGCCATCATCTATTGCTGCGCCAACTAAATCTGTCACAGCTCAATCAGTGATGGTCGCGAAAGTGCAAGCGCAAATGGATGCTGCAAACGTTAGACTTAAAACACTACAAGTTGAAGAGGCAAATATCCGTTCAAAAATACGTCAAACTGAAGGTGGCGTTATGCAAAGTGCACAAACTGAAGGCGTGCTTGGTAAATTGGAAAGGGATTATGAAACAGCAAAATCTGCTTATGCAGAAGTAAAAGCTAAACAAGACGCATCAAAAATTGCTCAAAATATTGAAATGCAAAATAAAGGTGAGCGCTTTGTTTTAATACAAGCACCAATATTACCAGAGAAAACTATAAAGCCTAATCGGTGGTTAATTATATTGGCTGGCTTTATTGGGGCTATTGTAGCTGCTGTTGGTTCAGCTGTAATGATTGAAATGTTTGATAAAAGAATCAGGGGGGTGGATGCTCTAGTCTATGCAATGAAAATTCAACCTATGGCTGTAATTCCTTACATAACAAATAAGGCTGAACTGAAACGAAAGAAAAATATAGTTTCTTTAACTTTGGCTAGTACGTTATTAACCATTCTTGTTATTTCGTTATTAGTGCATATCTTTATTATGCCATTAGATATATTGACATCAAAAATTTCGGCTAGATTCTAGTGAAAGCAGTGTATGGAAAAAATTAAAGATGCTTTAGACAAAGCTAAAGTTGAGCGTAGCAGTCAACCTACAATGTCGACTGTTTTTAGAAATAAAATAACTAGTAAATTTTCTAAATCAGATGAACTCAAGTCGATTGTATATAATGAAAATAGTGTAATACAACTAAATCCTGAGCATTTAGAAAGTAACCGTATTGTTGCTCTAAACAAGCATGACCCAATGAGTTGGCCTTTTGACTCATTGCGTACACAAGTATTACAAAAAATGGATGAAAATAACTGGCGTACGATAGCCGTAATTTCTCCTACCCCAGAAGCTGGTAAATCAGTAATTACGATTAATCTTGCGATTAGTATTGCTCAACAACCACAAAAAACAGCAATGATTGTTGATTTTGATTTGCGTAAACCTAGAATCGCTCAATATTTAGGAATCAAGCGAGAGAAGTCTATCAATGATTTTCTTACGGGTGATGCAGAGTTGTCGGAAATCATTGTTAATCCAGGTATCCCTCGTCTTACAATAATACCTACCAATAAATCAGTTAAACAATCATCAGAAACTTTATCATCGAATAACGTACAAAAGTTAATTATCGAGCTAAGGGAAAGGTATGATTCAAGAATTATAATATTTGATTTGCCACCCATTTTAAATGCTGATGATGCTATGGTTTTACTGCCACAAGTAGATTGTGTTTTATTAGTAATGGGAAATGGACAACATACTGAATCTGAGATTGCTGAAACAATGCGCTTGCTCTCTAAAAGTAACATATTAGGCGTGGTAATTAACCGTGCTGAAGTAGAGCCTAGAGATTATTATTACTAAGTAAAGGATTGATTAGTTAGTAATAGTATTGTTATCAATCTTGAGAGTGAAATTTTTGCTTTGAAGCCAATGGTTATTGACATGGGGTCTAGTTATTGGTTAATGTCATCCAATAACTATCGGCAGTATTATTTAGTTTAATAGTATATTGACCATTTTGATATAAAACTGGCAACTCCTTATTATTTCCCCCAGCCTTTAGTTCATACAACTTAAGGCCATTAGGTGCCTTAATAACTAAATTTCCGATTGTAGGTTCATATAGAAATTGCATATGGTCATTTATCTTTGTTACAGAACGCTTTCCAAGACTAATTAGAATCTTCTTAGAATTATTGATAGGTGCTTCATCAATACTCTGCACGGCAATAGTTACATTCTTTGTAAAAGCTAAAATCTCTACATCATTCAATTTGATATTCTCGCCTCCAATCCAGCCTGTAGCAGCTTGAGTCTTGGGGCTGTTAATAGTTAGGTAGCCTTTGTCCCAATTACGTTTTAATTCTTGGGTGTCTGATGTGACTTCTTTAGCACCTTCCTTTAATAACGATTTTTTTGGGTCAGTAAATACTTTTAGGTTGCTATTGATGTAACTTTTTTGCAACCATGGTAATTCTTTCACTGAAGGCATTGCTATTACTAGTCTACTTATCATACTAGCGGTTCTTATAAAAACAGAATTTTCAGCTGTTGTAGCTTGACCAAATAGGGCGTCTTTACCAAGATCTAATACATATGTTGTATTAGCTAATTTCAAGTCCCCTCGTCGATACATTAAAGCAGCAGCAGGCATTGTTGATAGCAAAGCTGGGTCATTGTAGAGTTGCCAGTTGGAGGGTGAACCTTTACTAGTCAATGGCTCTTGAGCGTATGCATACTGCATTATGGCATCCCAGCCTTGTAGGCTAGCTTGACTAGCAACAAAGATGGGTAGGGTATGTCTTTCTGCCAATGGGAAAGGTTCTGCATTCCATTCAGACACACTCATTGGTTTATTAATTACTTGAGCTGCTGACATCCAATCTGTAAAGTTAGAAGTAAATAATGGGTTTGATTTCAAAGCATCATATTTTTGGTAAGCATGTACGTCGATGATATCTCCTGAAGTAAGTGCTGGCAGAGAGCTCAATGGATCGTCACCCCAAGAACTGGTGGTTACAATAGGTACTTTAAGTCCTAACTGGCGCAGATGAATAATCATCTCTCTATTAAACTTATATTCTAAATTGTTTAGAAAAAGTTTCGATGGTCCATGTTCCCAAGTACGTGTTATTTCATTGATGGATAAATTAGTGGCTTTTGAGAAAACTGTTGCTTCTGACATGAAAAGTTTATGATGCTGAGGAACATTCTTGTCTGGCAATAATGCGTTACCGTAATGTTGAGTTAAATCATTTTCATTAGTGATCAGCACTGCTGCTATTGCTGGTTCATCTACATATTTTGTTTGAGTATATAGGTTGATATGATTGAGATATGCAGTATTAAACTCACGCATAGCTCTTTGAATGGAATTATTAACATAGTTATAGCCTTTCAGCCCTGCAGTGGGTTGCCCCTTTTTAATTTCCTCAAAAGAGGAAATATTATCGCCATTTTTAATTGCACGATCTACATGTAAGTCTAGCCAAACATATATACCTTCATCTTTAAGACATTTAATCCACCAGTCAATTTTCTCTATTGAATCTTTGTCTATAGCCTTAGTGTTATTTATTTTTTGATCACCAAATATATTTGGATTTACCCATAATGAATCATGATGATGCAGCCGAACCAAATTAAACCCAAGTGCAGATAGTCTTTTTGCTTGGGCCTTGATTATATCGTTAGGGGTCTGAAAAAGAGAGTATGCAGCTATATTGGTACCCCAAAATTTAGCAACTGTACCATCCTCAAATACTAATTGGTCGCCATTTTTTTTTAAAAAGCCATGTTTTCCTGCAGGCTGTTCCTGTTTATTAAGAAATGATAAATCGATTGGTGACGTTTGCCAGTCCAACATATCTTCGTGCCAACCAAGCATTTCTTTATTATTGTAATGGTTGCTAATCACATCAGCTTTAGCTAATTCATTTATAAATAATTGTGAGGAAGCAAAAAGAATGATTGGTAATAAAATGCCAGGGTGTTTTTCTGAGTAGCGTTGAAAGAATGGCGGATAAATAATATTTATTCGCTTTAAACAAGTTAATAGGACGCTAATCATCTAAGTATCAATAGGTAGTTAATAGAGAAAGAGCTATATATGAAGCCATAAACAATAGTGTATTACAATTTAAGTGATATACCAGTAACGATAATTTGGATAATAACTGCTGATCATTTTAATTCAAAGAATTTGGAATAAGACTATTGTTATTTTTTCTAACTTCTATAGCTAATTAAGTAGCTATAGTGATAACAATTTTATTGTAATTGTACTTATGAATAGCCTGAACGGGTACTAGCTTTTATAAAAAAAATGTGTTAAAATAAAATTAACTTTAATTATTTCTCTTTAACTACCTAAAGGGGCAGCTATGAAATTTAACGATAATACTATTCGGACAACTATCTATATTTTGTCCATAAGTAGCTTGGCCTTAGCAAGCTTTTCACTAAGAGCAGAAATATACAAATGGAAAGATGCTAGCGGTATTGTGCATTATTCAGACAAAGCACCTTTGCAAGTTACTGCAAAACCTGCGAGTAGCCAATTAAAAGCTTTACTGGCAGCCCAAGTAATGTGTAGTGCTAGTGAAAAACCAAAAAATGCAACTGCCTCTAATGTTTATGCTGCAGCAACTAAAAATGAGACGGCAAGCTTTTTTACTACACTTTTTGGTTCAACAACAACTTCTACAAATTCATTAACTACCTCTACGGGAACAAATACAGGTATTTCTGCATTTAAGGTATTCAGTTCTCCAAAAACTACTGTGGCTACAACGACTAGTCCAACTACAACGACTAGTCCAACTACAACGACTACATCAAATATGAATACTGGTTCAATGGGTATGCCAGTCATTAATTTGGCTTTAGCTCCGGTAAGTGCCGTAGGTAAAAATTACATAGATTTAATCCCACATCAAGCAGGTAATGTACCTATACCTCATACTGGTGTTGAGATAAACAATGGTGAGTTTAGGATTTCATGTGCCTTCAGTCACATGTTAAATGATGACCCAATTGTAAAACCGAATCAGCCGGGTGCTTCTCATTTACACACATTCTTTGGGAATACAGGGGCAAACGCTGCTAGTACTACATCAAGTTTAATGTCAACTGGCAATAGTACCTGCGATGGCGGAACTATGAATCGTTCGGCATACTGGGTACCTACAGTAATTGACACAAGAACAGCAAGGCCTATTGCCCCTACTGGCGGTAACTTCTACTATAAAACCGAGCATAAACTTGACGTAGTTCAAGTTCCAAAAGGGTTACGTATGATTGCGGGCTCTATGTCTGCAAGTGCTACACAACCATTTATCCACTGGTGGTGTGCTGATACGGGTGACAATAATGTATCAGGCGACCAAGGCTACATTCCAGCATGTGCTGTAGGTAATCATTTAATAGCGGTCATTAATTTTCCAACTTATTGGGATGGTGTAAATTTAGATAGCGCTGATCATAAAAGTCACGTGAGCTATAGTAAAGATGCTACTCATCCTGTTCAATTACCAGATATTACTTATAACATTCGTTATGATATTGTGACGGGTGACGATACTAATAAATGGCGATTATCTAGCGATATGTATTCTACATCCACTCCTGGTGGTTATTCTCTACACGCTGACTATATGTTTGGTTGGAGCAATGACTCAGTATCAGGTCAAAACTTTGCCACAATATTTGCTGATAAATGTTTAAAAGCTGGTATGAATTGCGGCAATTCATTGCTTGGTGATGGAAGGCAGTATTATTATTAAGAACTGTTAATCTATTAAAATAAGAGTCTTGGCAATACAATTTATTGCCAAGACTCCTAATAATTCAATTTTTTAGATACATATATTCCATAAAATCGAAATAATTTAATTTATATGCCAAGATTTTGAATGTGTTTGAGACAATTCACTTTTTTGATAATTTCGTAGTATTCACAACGCATCAATTACCTAATCTAAATATTGATTTTTTACAGTTAAAGCAATTATTTTCTAATTAATGTAGTTGGGAAGCTTTGTTTTTCAGTTAAACCAATAATATCAGTATTTATAATAGTGTTTACGTTTGTGTATGCTCTTGATGTGATCCTAGCATAGCTTAGCATTAACCCTGATAACGACCAGTAAATAATCGGAATGACGCCAATTGTACTTACCGTATAAATTGTAACGAGTACACCGAATAAACTTGCAATCAAACTACTTCCGCAAATGCGTTCTTCACTCTTTTTTGGTAATCTTTTAGTAGCATTATAGGTTGTCGATAAAACTGACAAGAAAAAACCAACAAATAGAAACAAACCAACAAGCCCTTGGCTTAATGAAACGCCAAGATAGGCGTTAACAATATCGACAATACCTTCTCCCTGAATCATATCTTGCATTTCAGGTTCTTTTCTTGCATCAAAAACACCAAAGACGGGATGTTTTTCAATTACTTGAATTGAACGATCAAACAATTTATCTCGATATTCAACATTGAATTGCTCAGATGTACCAATAAAAGGAAGAATATTCAGTATTTTATGTCCACCTGGAATAACCTCCAAGGCAGGTATAGTTAATAATGCAATTGTTATAAAAATAATGAACTTCTTAGCAACGTTAGTGCCTGTAGCAAGAAAAATAATAATTAATGCTACCGCACCTACCCATGGGCCTCTAGAAAGCGTCACGAATAATCCAGCTGCGATTAATCCAAATCCAATTAAACGAATGACATTTGATTTGATTAACTGAGCAAGGTATAAATAAAATCCAAGTGCGACCATTACAACGTAGCCTAGTATGATTGGTTGACCTGTTGTTGATATAGCCCGTAAATCACCACCACGCCCAAGATATCCGCCCATAGCCCAGTTGACCCCTAAAGATTTATCAAGGGTGTTATAAAGTAGCCAAAAGCTTCTATATTCAAAAATTCCAATAGCAGCTACTATTAAGCAGCCAGTTACGAAACCAATCATCACTACTTTGAGTTGGTCCATGTTCTTAATAACACGGCTAGCTGTGTAGTATGGTAAAAAAACATCTAAAAACCCTGACATTCCGTATCTAAATGCATCACTTACTGTAGTTCCTCTTAGTGAAAGTAAAAAAGTTAAAATTACAATTCCAATTATAAACTTGTCAGAAACTAATCTACCAAAAGGAACTCTGTCTGGTTTGGAACTTAACGATACGAACAGAGGGAATAGAAGCGTTAATGATATTAAGCGGGGATAGTTCATCGCAAATAAATGATCTAGCCCAATAATTGGAATTACTTTATCAATGGGTGGAATTGCGAGCAAAAGCATAAAGTAAAGTGCAAAAACATTTTCTTCACGTTTAGAGATATATTTAACAAATAAACCACACGTGATGATATAAACCCAAAAACTACCAGATAAAAATGCTATTAGCGTGACGATATACCAAGAGTTTCGCCATTTTTTTAATTGATCTTTTGGTAATATAGAATCAAATGCTTGATGAGCGAAAACGAATGTTATGGTTGCCAGAAAAAGGATGAATGATAGTGTAAGTATTTGATATGACATATTTTTTATTAATGGCAGCCTGAATTAACGGGGACTTACTCTGAAATATATACTAACTCAAGTCCATTTGAGAGTGACTTTATAGTTATATAGTGTAAGTTCATGATAGTTTCAATAAATGTTTTGATGTTATATATTTGCTTGTCTTCCCATCAGTAGTTTACGCTCACCCATTCGAGTAAAAGCATATCACTTCTTTGCTTTCCTTCTTTTAGACTGTTCAATCAATGCTAACATACGGTTAGTTTGTAAAGCAGATACTTTTTGAATTCTAATAGTGATGCCAATTAATTGACATAAATGTCATGCTTGTTGCACATTTCGCACTAAAATAATTTTCAATAAATATATTTAAAACAATTACTTAATGTCATAAGTATTATGGTGTAATAATGGCATGATAAATGCTTATATGACAGTATGATAAAAAATTATTTTTTCTTAAACAATTATATATCCATTAAATATGACTATTCCATTTAACAAACCTTATTTAACTGGTAATGAATATATTTATATTGACCAAGCCCATGCAAACAGAAAGCTTGCAGGCGATGGCATGTTTACAAAAAAATGTCATGAATGGTTAGAAAATAATACTTCAGCAAAAAAAGCTTTGTTGACTCACTCATGTACAGCTGCATTAGAGATGGCAGCTATTCTTGCAGATATACAACCAGGCGATGAAATAATCATGCCTTCATATACATTTGTATCAACTGCTAATGCATTTGTATTACGTGGTGGTGTTCCCGTGTTCGTAGATATCAGACCAGATACCCTAAATATTAATGAAAATCTGATTGAAGCAGCAATCACACCTAAAACTAAAGCAATTGTCCCAGTCCATTATGCTGGTGTTGGGTGTGAAATGGATGTCATTATGGGCATAGCTGAAAGATACAATCTCTTAGTAATTGAGGATACCGCTCAAGGTATCATGTCAACTTATAAGGGTAGGGCTTTGGGTTCAATTGGAAACTTTGGTACATTATCATTCCATGAGACCAAAAATGTGATTTCAGGTGAGGGAGGCGCATTGCTGATTAACGATGAACGATTTGTTGAGCGTGCTGAAATAATTCGTGAAAAAGGAACCAACCGCAGTAGTTTTTTCAGAGGACAAATTGATAAATATACTTGGGCGGATATTGGGTCATCTTATTTGCCTGGGGAAATTACCGCAGCTTTTCTATGGGCGCAGTTGCTAGAAGCCGAAACCATTACTAACGCACGCCTTAAAATATGGGATCAATATCATAGTGAGTTGGCAGAATTAGAAGATAAAGGCTTGTTGCGCCGCCAAATAATTCCTGAAAATACCAAACATAATGCACATATGTATTACATAATACTTGAGTCATTAGCTGAGCGAACTAACGTCATTGATCGTTTAAAGAAAAAGAATATAAACGCTGTATTTCATTACGTACCACTACATAGCTCTCCTGGCGGACTTAAGTTTTGTCGCACACACGGATCCCTTTCAGTTACTGATAATTTGGCTGATAGATTGCTTAGATTACCAATGTGGTTAGGCTTTCAAGAGACTCAAGCAGTTAGTGCTGCGCTGTTTGATTAGTGAAGCTATAAGTATCTTGTTTGTGTCTAAATACAATTAAAGTAACTATTTATGAGTAAAGGATATACCTGTCATAACTTTATGATCAAAGATAGCTATTCAACGCTTTGATTGTGAAAGTAGATATATAAAATTATGGTTATTATTAAATGAAATATTTCGTCCAATTTAATGTTTTAGATAAATCAGTAGTTAAGAAATTGTCTATGGCATGTTTCTATATTTTAAAAAATTCCCTAGAAATAATGTCAGGACAATTGCGATTAGTCTCAGTTTTCCAGCTATCCTATGCATTAATTTCTATTAATTCCAAATTAGAGTACGTTAACAAATGAAATCTAGCGTAAGTCATTTCGGATTAAAAAAACTTTCAATCAATGCGGCGTCGTGGACTCTTTTTGGCTATGGAGCGAGTCAGGCTTTTAGGCTTTTAAGTAATCTAGTTTTAGCTAGACTACTAGCTCCAGAACATTTTGGCCTTATCGCAATTGTAACGGTCTTCATGATTGCTTTAGCTATGTTCTCAGATGTGGGTATAGGCCCTAATATCATCCAAAGTGAACGGGGCGAGGATGAAGACTTTCTAAATACGGCTTGGACTGTGCAAATCATAAGAGGTTTTTTATTATGGTTTGCCTGCTTGGTTTTAGCTTGGCCAATGTCTATATTCTACAAACAACCTGATTTAGCTTTGCTAATTCCAGTTTCTGGCTTGGTTGCTATCATTAGTGGATTTAATTCCACCGGCATATTCTCTAAAAGTAGAGATATCGATTTAAAAAAGCAAACTATTATTGAATTGATATCACAAGCTGGTGCAATTGTTGTGATGATTATAGTTGCGCTAATCCATCCTTCAGTTTGGGCCTTAGTTGCGGGGTCGCTATTTTCTACCTTTATACACATGATATTAAGTCATCGATTAGTAATGATGAAAAATAGATTTTGTTGGGATCATGAAGCTGTTCAGTCATTGGTCACATTTGGTCGTTGGGTAATGATTAGCACCATGTTGGGATTTTTTGTTAATAGTGGGTCTAGCCTCATTTTAGGGAAGTTTCTCAGTATGACTGACCTAGGTCTATTTTCAATTGGAGTAACTTTATCCAAGGTAGTTGAACAAATTTACAACCAAATAGTAGGCAAAATAGTAGTGCCTGTATATGCAAAGATTAAACATCTCAGCAACGAAGAAATTAGGTCAAGAGTAAAACAACTCAGGCTTGCACTTATGGCAATATTTCTTCCACCGTTATGGATACTTGCAGTTTTCTCTAATGAAATAGTAGGTTTATTATTTGATTCGCGATATCAGGGTGCTGGTTGGATTTTGCATATATTCTCATTAAGCTTTATTCCTATAATCATTGCTGGTCTGGGCTCGTTTTATTTAGCATTGGGCGACTCAATCATTTTGGTTCGGCTAACATTCGTTAAAGCAATCATTTATTTTGCTTCAATATATATCGGCTGGTTGATTCATGGGCCGAATGGCATGATTTACGGCATGGCAGTATCTAATGGTTTACTTTACTTTGCTGATATTTATGCTCAAAGTCGCTATTCAATCTGGATTCCTAAGCTTGATGTTTTAGGTTTTATTGTGTCTGCATTAGTTATCACTTTAGGTTTATATCTAAAATAAAATTGTTTAAGGTAAATTAAATATAGATATGAATAAAAATATACTGCTACTTACTTCAACAATCAAACCAATTTCAAATCAGCCACAATTAAAACTAACTAACTATCAAGATCGGTTGCAAGACTATAAGGTTGCATTAGCTTTCTATTCGAAACTTCTTGAAAAAGGCTTGATTGATAATATTGTTTATGTTGATAACTCAGGCTTTGATTTGAAATGCCACTCTGACATATATACGCATAAAAATATTGAATGGTTAAGTTATTACGGTCTTGATTACCCTGAATCTTACCATCGTGGTTATGGAGAGTCTAAGTTGGTAGATTATGCTTTTGAAAATTCAAAAACATTAACAGAACTTGATTCATCAGACAAAGTTTGGAGAGTTACTGGGCGGTATATCATTAAGAATTTAAGTGCCATTATTAAGTGTGTTCCTGATAAATTTGATTTTTATTGTAATTTAAAAGGAAATTGGGTCGATATGGAATTGTTGGCTTGGAATAAACAAGGTTACAAGAAAATCATTGAAAATATGTGGGAGAAACTAGCTAGTGGTGAGGCTACAGAGCTCATTCTGGCTAGATCTGTAAAAGATAATCAAGATGCTCAACTGAGAATAATCAAGACTCAATATTGGCCGCCTTTTATTGTTGGTCGTAGGGG
>JBKJRF010000155.1:0-13507 GCA_046594825.1 Methylotenera sp. | reverse complement strand
TATGGAGTATGCGTTCTATTGATAGTTTTTTAGCCATATAGGTATTATAACGTCAGCCATTAAAAAGCCCACCAAGAGGCGGGCTTTTGAGTACTGCTTTTGTAAGCGCAATCTTAAAATTGTACCTGCAACTTAGGTAATAATTTACTCTTTGGTATTCAAAAATTTATACATCAGTGCGCCAATCACTGCGCCAATAATCGGTGCAACCCAGAACATCCATAGTTGATGTAATGCAATGCCACCCTCAACTAAAGCTGGGCCAGTACTACGCGCTGGGTTCACTGAGGTGTTGGTGACGGGAATGCTGATCATATGAATTAGGGCTAGCGTCAAGCCAATTGCTAATGGTGCCAAACCTGCTGGTGCACGTTGATCGGTAGCGCCCATAATGATGAATAGAAACATCGCCGTCATGGTGACTTCTGTAGTGAAGCCCGCCCACATGCTATAGGCATGTGGGGAGTGTACACCAAAACCATTGGATGCCAAACCTCCTGTGTAGCCCGCCATACCGCTGGCAATGCATTGAATCAGCAACGTAGCTAATACTGCACCAAAAACTTGGGCGATGATATAAGCGGGTAATTCTTTTGAATTAAATCTACCGCCGACTGTCAGACCTATTGATACAGCAGGATTTAAATGGCAGCCTGAAATATGGCCGATAGCGTACGCCATAGTGACCACAGTTAAACCGAAAGCCAATGAAACGCCCAAATAGCCTAAGCCAAGCTCGGGTATTCCTGCGGCTAACACTGCGCTACCGCAACCACCTAATACTAACCAAAATGTGCCAATCAATTCGGCAACAGCACGCTTTGATAGTGAATAAGTCGTTAAAGACATAAAACCTCCAATAAGATAATGATTTTTAATGCAATTGTTGTTTTGCTATGTGCCTGCTACGCGGCTAATTTACTGGAAAGTCTATGTGCTCACAAGCAGCTTTGCGTTAAACTAGTGTTTTAAATTGTAAATAATCATTATATTTTTGTTAGGGTTGTTAAATTGGTCAGATTGGTATGAGTTTTAAACATATTGTTTCGCGTGATAATCCAGTGTTCAAGCAGCTTAAAAATCTGTCAGATAATGCACGTGAGCGACGTTCTGAGGGTAAAACCCTACTAGATGGTGTACATTTAATTGAGACGTATATCACTATGTTTGGTGAGCCTGAATTAGTGATTATTCCAGAAGGTAAAAGCAGCGTTGAGGCCACAGGGTTAATCCAGCAATTAGCAGATGTTTCTACCATCATGCTACCGACTTTAATGTTTGCAGAACTGACGCCGGTAGTGACTGCAACAGGTATTTTAGCCTTAGTCAAAACTCCACAATTACCAGCGCCAGTAAATCCAACATTTGTGCTGATGCTGGAAGATATTCAAGATCCAGGTAATTTAGGCAGTATGCTACGTACAGCCGCTGCCGCTGGCGTTGAAGTGGCTTATTTGAGTGCAAGCTGTACTGATGCATGGTCACCTAAAGCGTTACGTGGCGGGCAAGGTGCGCAATTTGTATTGCCAATTGTCGAACGGACAAATTTGATTGCGGAATTAGAAAACTTTAACGGTAGTAGTTATGCAACTAGCATGCAAGGCGCATCACTTTATGCGCAAGATTTAACCAGACCTACCGCTTTTGTGATTGGCAATGAGGGCGCAGGGCTAAGTAAAGCTGCATTGCAAGCATCTACACACCAAGTGAGTATTCCTATGCTTGGTGACATAGAGTCATTGAATGCAGCTGCCGCAACTGCGATTTGTCTGTTTGAGCGTATGCGGCAAACATTATAAATAGTCGTTTTGCGCTTCTATTAGACTGAGTATTTTGAATATATTTAAAGGATTCAATATGATTAAGAATTTAATGCGCGACATAGGATATAAATTTACACCACAAATAACTCGCAAGTATGCAGGGTTTAGCGCTATAGAAATGATGGTGGTTGTGGCGATTATTGCTATTTTGGCGATGATAGCAATTCCTTCAAGCATGGGCCGTATTGTCAAAGAACAAGTGTTGGCAGCGATGCCTTTGGCCGATATTGCAAAAACACCGATTGCTGCAAACTGGGTACAGAGCAAAACGTTACTGGCTGATAATAAAGCTGCGGGCTTACCCACGCCAGGTAAGATAGTGAGTAATTTTGTTAGCTCAGTTGAAGTGCAAAATGGGGCTATTCACATGACTTTTGGCAATAAGGCACATCCGCAAATTAAAGGAAAAGTTCTTTCATTTAGGCCTGCAGTGATAGAGGAATCTCAACTTGTGCCAATGACTTGGGTGTGTGGTTATGCCAATGCCCCAGATAAAATGACGCTGATGGGCGAGAATAAAACCAACGTATCCGTAGATTATTTGCCAATGCTATGTAAGTAAAAGATTCCCATCAGGCTATCAACTATTCGATTGGTAACATATTATATTTAACGTTTTGACTAATAATACTAACAAGGAAAACTTAAATGTCGTCATCTGGAATGTCATCACCTAGTCGTTCATCCCTTAATTATGAAATTTTTGGTAGTGATTTACCTTATATACAAGTTACCTTAGCGCCAGGTGCAGAAGCGATGGCAGAGCAGGGTGCCATGATGTATGTGGATCAACATGTCGTCATGAGCGCGGTCTTAGGTGATGGCAGTGCTTCTAAATTTGGTGTAATAGGGCGCTTTTTTAATGCGATTAAACGCACCTTCATGGGCGAGTCTATGTTTAGTAGCATATATACCAACACAGGGTTTGCACCACAAAATATCGCTATTGCAGCACCAAGTCCTGGTCAAATTGTACCAATTGAGCTTGAGGAGCAAGGCGGTACCATCATTTGCCAAAAAGGCGCTTATTTAGCAGGTGAAGTTGGCCAAAAACTACAACTGGCGTTTCAAAAGCGTTTAAGTGTAGGTTTTTTTGGTGGTGAAGGCTTTATTATGCAAAAAATCAGCGGCAGTGGCACCGTATTTATTCAAGCTTCGGGTACGCTCAAGCAGGTAGCATTAGGCCCTAACGATGTGTTGAAGGTTGATACAGGTTGTTTGGTAGGTATGTCGTCCACTGTGCGCTACGATATCCAATATGCAGGTAAGCTTAAAACAGGCATTTTTGGTGGTGAAGGTATGTTTTATGCCACAGTGACCGGCCCTGGTAATGTATGGATGCAATCGCTACCAATGGCTCGTCTAAGCCGGGCCATTCTGGGCGCAGCGGTTGCGGGGCGTAGTAAAGGTTCTATATTAAGTAAACTGTATTTATTGGGTATCGTACTTTTTGTCATTATTTCGCTATTTCTTGATAAGTAGGTTTTATTAGAAAGTATGCGATGTTAAACGCTAATAATGTAGACAAAATCGACGTTCTTTTGTTTGGCACAAGTTTACCCACTGCCGGCATCGCAACACACTGCCAAGTGCAGCTAGATTTTATCAAAGTCGATTTTCAGCAGCTTAAAGTTAACTTTACAAGCATCAATGCTACTGTAGGTGGATTTGATCACACCCAGTTGCAATTACATTGGCAGGTTGGCGCACAAACTTACATGCTCATGCCGGTTAATGCGGCTGCACAAAAAGCGCTGTATGCCTCGTTGCCTGTAAATGAAATTGCTGGCTTAAAAAGTTGGAAAATCAACACTAAAGCACAAAGTATTGTTTGGAACAGCATTGTATATGGCATAGGGTTCATTGCCTTGTTGTTGGTGCTGTTTGTGTGGCAATACGATAATGTGATGACTTGGATTGCCAGTCAGGTTTCAATGGAAACTGAAAAAAAGATTGGTGACTCTGTATTAAAGTCGCTTAAGTTGCAGGGTAATTTACTCGGCAATGGCGCAGCAGTAGATGCCGTTAAAAAGGTAGGTAATCAACTCACGCAGGGCTCGCGCTACCATTACCAATGGTTTGTCATGCGAGATGATGCTATCAATGCTTTTGCAGTACCAAGTGGCATTATTGTAGTGAATAGCGGTTTACTTAAAAAAGCAGACTCAGCCAATGAATTAGCTGCAGTTTTGGCACATGAAGTGCAGCATGTTGAGCGCCGTCATGCCTTAAAAAACATGCTTAATAGTGCAGGTGTGGCTAGTGTGGTATTGATGGTGCTTGGCGATGCTAATGCGGTGATGATGGTTATTGCCCAGCAAGTATCTTCGCAATATTTTAGTAGGCAGGTAGAGGCTGAGGCTGATTTAAAAGGTGCGGAACTATTGAATCAGAAACATATTGACGCTAGTGGTATGGTTAGTTTTTTTAAAAAAATGGACGCGGCCTATAAAAATACTGAGGATAACAGCGTACCAGACTGGTTATCATCACACCCTGAAACATTAGCTCGCATTAAATTTGCAGAGCAATTTGTAAAGCTACACCCGTGTAAAGATTGTAAGCCTTTGGTGTGGAATAAAGCTGAGATTTTGGCAAATCTGAGTACTGAAGATTCTAATAGTAAAAATAAGCAGGGTAAAAGGCTCGTAGATTAATAATGCGCCGTTAATGCGCCGTTTTGTTATCTACAAAAACTGCTTTCTCATTAAATAGCTCGGCAGCGTCTATTGCATCAAACACATATTGTTTGTTACAAAAGTCGCAGTTCACTTCAATATTATCCTGCTCGGCTAACATATTTTCTACTTCTTCTATGCCTAGCATTTTTAACATGCTTGCCACTTTGATTTTTGAGCAACTGCAAAGAAATTGCGTAGGTCTACTTTCGAACAAACGTATATCTTCTTCTACGAATAACCTAGTCAGTAGCACCTCAGGTGCAAGGTTTTGTAGTTCATCATTGGTTAGCGTGTTGGCAAGCTGGTTAAAGCGATTCCATGCGTCTGCATCATACTCTGGCTTATTTGGCAGTATTTGTTCAGGTAGCTTTTGTAACAGCATGCCAGATGCATTTTTGCCGTCGCAGTGCAACCATAATGTAGTGTCAATTTGCTGTGAACGTAGCATGTAGTTTTGCAGCATTTCAGCAATAGTTTCACCTTCAATTGGCACAATACCTTGATAGGCATCACCTTCTTTTGGATCCAGAGTGATTACAAACTGACCATTAGCTACCAGTTCTAGAAATGACTGGTCTTTAATCTCATCAGACCATTTAGCCGTCGCACGCATGGCTAAATTGGAGCTACATTCCACTACTAGTAACTTCAATGCGCCTTTACTTTGTAGTTGCAACACCATAGCGCCGTCCATTTTAAGCGTGGCAGAAAGTAGGGCGCTGGCAGCCATTAATTCACCGAGTGCTTGTTTTAAAACCAAAGGTAAAGTTTGATGTTGCAGTACCTCGTGATAAGTATCGTTTAGATGAACAATGTTGCCGCGAATCGGTGTGTTTTCAAACAAAAACGGCAGTAGCGAATCTTCAAATTTTTTCATGACACTATTTTAACATTAGCAAGTAGACGATGGTTTTCAAGTTGTTATTTTCAAGCGATGACTTTTCAATCTGGCTGCTCATAAGGCGGGATATGCCAAGTACCTAACTGATCGCCTAGCAAGGTTAGCTGGCATGACAAGCGGTCTATCCGGCTGGCACTGACATCAAATTCATATGTACGTAGAAAATGTACTTTGCCGCGACTATTTCGTGCAAGCCATAGCTTATTGCAAGCCACGGTTTCATCTAATAGCTGCAGATTAAACCTTGAAGCTAGTTCTCGACCTAATAAAATAGCGCGTTCACGCTTGCTCATGCTATCTAGCCAAAACCATGCAAGTGCAATCAATATGACTAATAATGCTAATTCCATGCTTTTACTTTCACTTATATTTTGTTTTCACTGATGATTTATATTTACTTAGCCATGGCGCGTAAACAACTGTTTAATTACCTGATTTAAACCTCAGCATCCACTTCTTCAGGTTCGTCAGCGTGCAGAGATAAGCTATCTGCTGTAGAAGCACTAGTCTTAATTCCTGCATTTTTGCCATATAGCTTGAAGCGCAAACGTAATTCATTGAGAGAGTCAGCATTACGTAGCGCATCATCTTGGGTAATACGGCCTTCTTCACAAAGTTTGAATAAAGCTTGGTCAAACGTTTGCATACCAAGTTCAACTGATTTTGCCATTGCTTCTTTGATCATATTGGTTTCACCTTTTAAAATAAGGTCAGACACTAATGGTGAGTTAAGCAATATCTCAATGGCAGCGCAACGGCCACCGCCAGTTTTTGAAACCAAACGCTGAGAGATAAAGGCACGCATATTCAGCGATAGATCCATATGTAATTGCGCATGACGTTCTTCAGGGAAGAAATTAATGATTCTATCCAAGGCTTGATTCGAGCTATTGGCATGTAAAGTTGCCATACAGAGATGACCCGTTTCAGCAAAAGCTAACGCGAATTCCATTGTTTCTCTATCACGAATCTCACCAATTAGAATTACATCTGGCGCCTGGCGGAGCGTATTTTTTAATGCATTAAACCAGCCATTTGTATCTCGCCCAACTTCTCTATGCGTTACCAAGCAATTTTTACTTGGATGTACGTATTCAACAGGATCTTCAACCGTAATAATATGCCCATAGCTATTTTCATTGCGGTAATCAATGAGTGCTGCCAATGTGGTTGATTTTCCCGAACCAGTACCGCCTACTAGAATCACTAGGCCGCGCTTGGTCATCATTACCTCTTTAAGTACCTCAGGCAGACCAAGGTCAGCAATATTAGGGATTTTGGTGGTAATAGTACGTAGCACCATGCCTACTTTTTCTTGCTGCATAAACACGTTAACTCGAAAACGGCCGATTTCTTTTAGAAAAATCGCAAAATTACATTCCTTCTCATGGACAAATTCTGTGCGTTGTTTTTCATTCATGATTGCATCAGCAAAAGCTTTGGTGAATTCACCGGTGAGTTTTTGTTGGGTGACGGGGGTCATTTTCCCATCAATTTTCATGGCGGGTGGAAAATCAGCAGAAATAAATAAATCAGAAGCTTTTTTATCTAACATGCCGCGTAAAAGGTTGTGCATGTAACTCAGCGCTTGTTCATTCGTCATTCAAAAAATCTCGTATATTATTAGTGATATTGGGGAGATTACTTCATGATTAAAGTATTAATTAAAAGTATAAAACACGTTATACAAAATCAATGATTCTTTTAGTATATTATTATTGATAATTGCATTTAAAACCCACTATTTATCAGATATAGTGCTGTGTACTGATTTAGGTTGAATAATAAAACAATGGATCTTACGCGTGAAAAAGAAGCAATCAATGCTTATCTAAAACTCTTAGAGGTTAAAGGTGCTGAAGCGGGCGTGTTGCATAAGCATGCATTATTTTTAGATAAATTGAGCATTTATCTAGGGGATAAACAGCTTGATGGCAGTGATTATCGAGAAGCCATAGAAGACGTGATGGAAACAATGCCTGCTGATGAGTGGCACACTAGCTTAACCACTGCTCGTGAATTCTATGCGTTTTGGGTAAAAGACATTAAAGCAATTGCTGCATTTAACTTACATTCTGGTTTTGATATTCAGCCAGTTAGTTGGAAGCCTATTCCAACATCATTACAAGCTTTGTGGAAAAGTTTGGAGGTTGAAAAGTTTGATACTTCTGAAAACTGGCCACTTAAGGCTTATACACAAGCTTTGCGCTACGAAGGCGCTGAGCAATCACTAGTGGATACGCGTTTAAGTCTTGCAAAAATCATATTGATACGACTACGCGATGCGCCACATAAAGACCATAAGTCCTATCGCACTGCGGTTGATTTGACACTTCCATTATTCAACATCAAACAAAATAGACGCTTATTTTTGGTGGTGGTCCGTGAGTTCTATCATTTTTGGACAGGTAACCCAGATGCAAGTAGCATGGTGCTTAAAGATGGCTCTGGCAATATGCTTCAATAAACTAAATTACCATTAATTGTTACAGCAATTTAGTATTTCCTAGTAATTCGTCTAATTCCCCTGCATTCAAATTCGGATGCCCTCAACTTTATTATTCTTAAGTTCAATATAACAATATATTGCCTGATTCTTGCTATGCAAACTTGACAGGCGAAATTTCAATACCCTAAATTTGCTCTAAAAAGGTGCAATGCACTATCAGTCGCACTAAATTAGTGCGTTAAGTCTACTGATGTTTATTAATAAATAATACAAAACAATAACTTAAGTATTTGCTTGCTATTTGCTTAATTCTTCTCGCTTAAAATTAAGGAGTAATACAACAATGGAAACATTAATTTCTTCAAATGACGTGTTGTTTGTTTTATTAGGCGCCATAATGGTGCTGGCAATGCATGCAGGTTTTGCATTTTTAGAGGTTGGTACGGTGCGTAAAAAGAATCAGGTCAACGCACTGGTAAAAATTATGGTGGACTTTCCCATCTCGACCATCGCCTATTTTTTTATTGGTTACAGCATGGCATATGGCGTAAGTTTTTTCAGCGGGGCAGATGTATTAGCAGCCAAAAATGGATACGAGTTAGTTAGGTTTTTTTTCTTGCTGACTTTTGCTGCGGCTATCCCAGCTATTGTCTCTGGAGGCATTGCAGAGCGTGCCAAATTCAATCCTCAACTTGCCGCTACATTCTTATTAGTAGGCTTTGTTTATCCATTTTTCGAAGGCATTGCATGGAATGGTCACTTTGGTATTCAAGATTGGCTTAATCTTACATTCGGTGCCAAGTTTCACGATTTTGCAGGATCAGTTGTTGTGCATGTTATGGGTGGCTGGATTGCGCTTGCAGCAGTTGTTTTGTTAGGCGCACGCACAGGGCGTTATAGTAAAGACGGGCGTTTGCATGCGCATCCTCCTTCAAATATCCCATTTCTGGCTTTAGGTGCATGGATACTGACTGTTGGTTGGTTTGGCTTTAATGTAATGTCTGCCCAATCTATAAATGGTATTTCAGGATTGGTAGCAGTTAACTCGCTGATGGCTTTGGTAGGCGGTACTTTAGCAGCATTAGTGATGGGTAAAAATGACCCGGGCTTTGTGCATAATGGCCCTTTAGCTAGCTTGGTTGCAGTATGTGCAGGTTCTGATGTGATGCATCCGTTAGGTGCGCTAGCTACTGGTGTGGTAGCAGGGATATTGTTTGTTTGGGCATTTACGCAAACACAAAACCGATTGAAAATCGATGATGTATTGGGTGTCTGGCCGTTGCATGGCTTGTGTGGCGCATGGGGTGGAATTGCTGCTGGCATCTTTGGTGCAAAAGCTCTTGGTGGTATGGGCGGCGTGAGCTTTATCTCACAACTTTTAGGCACTGGATTGGGTGTACTTATAGCACTTGTTGGTGGGGCTGTTGTGTATGGTGTGCTGAAAAAGCTAGTAGGTATACGCATGAATAATGAAGCCGAGTTTGATGGAGCAGATTTAAGTATCCATAAAATTGCATCGACTGCTGATGATTAAGATTAATTGATTGTAGTTGTGATTTAAATTAATAAAGTCTGTCGGGTTGGAATAAAGTCTGTCGATTAAAAAAACTCTTACTTAAGAGCTTTTTTTGATACTTTTATAAGAGTTTTGTATCAATACAGTTTTGTAGGTTGGCCAACAGCAGACATTGTAATATGGGACAAAAAACTAATTAACGCTGATGTCTGCCCATCCTCAGGAAGCCGTCATCAGCTTTTTCATAGAGATCAATGAAGAATACTTTTATTTTCCATATTATTTGTTATGTAATCTTAAGCATATTTTATGCGGCCGTTTTTTCTTTGTTTGCATACCAAAGCGACATTGCTATTGCAATTTCAATGAGTGCTGATGTCAATATTCCAATGCGTGCATGACTAGTTACAAACTCCATTACACCCAGTGCTGCAAGGATTGTACAAGCGACGACAACGCCTGTGACCAAGGCTGAACGTATTTGCGATGGTTGTGCATTTCTTGCAAAGAAAAGCATGACACTTACCCCTGCATAGGCTGCTGCCCCACGCCGGCTGAACATACTCAAATCATATGAGTATTCAACACCCCATAGCGATAGAAATAAATTAGGTACAAACATCCAAATAATTGCCACAATAAATAAAACTAGTGCATTGATAATCGCGATATTTCGAAAAGTAAATTTCATTATTTAATCCTCTTTATAAGTTGTAAATCTTCATCTTTTAGTTGATTCATTTATTTAATTAACTAAGCTTGAATAGCATTAAATACCTCCTGCATTCTTTAATTGTTACTGATATCCAAATCTAACTAGACTTGTCTGCGCTCCAGCCGCCTCCCAGTGCCTTAAACGATGAAATGGCCGCCCTAGTCGCCTCTGACTTAGCTTGCACCCTAGCGTCTTGCGTACGTAATAGACGCTCATCCGCATCCAGCACTTCGATGAGGCTTAAAGCACCACTCTTATACGCGGCAAATGCTGATCCTCGTGCTTTCTCATAAGCAGCCTCGCCTTGAGCCAAGTTGGTTTCTTGTACCTCGCGTTTGACCAGTGTGGAGAATGCATTTTCTACATCGGCTGTTGCCTTTAAGATAGAAAGACGATAGCTAGCAATCGCTTCATTATTTTTACCTTTGGCAGCGGCAACAGCTGCATCCACTCTGCCAAAATCAAACAGTCTCCAACGCAAGCCAATTACGCCCATCGCTTTTTCCGCCGCGCTGCTAAATAGATTGCTTGATTCAGTGGTCGATGAGCCAATAAGGCCAAATAAAGAAAGTTTCGGATAATATTCCGCCATTTCCATACCAATTCTTGCATTGGCTGCTATAAGTTTATTTTCTGCAACAATAATGTCAGGACGCCTTCTTAAAAGTTCGGCTGGGCCATCAGCTGAGTTAATGGCTGGTGCATTGGGGATTGCAACTTCTTGTGCTAATTCGGCAGAATGTGTTCCTGGAGACGATCCTAATAACACATCTAGAGCATTCATTGATATTTCGAGCCCATTTTCTAACACCGGTATAGCGGCAGATACCTCAGATAATGCGCCTTGCGCCTGATTCAATTGCAGTTCTGGAACAAGACCTCTCGAAAATTGGAGCTTTACTAAATTAACGAGTTTTTGTTGTGTTTCAATTCTCTTTTTAGTCAAGTTTATGCGAGTTTGAAATGTCCTAATCAATACATAGGTATCTGCTGTTTCAGCTGCAACAGCCAGTTGAACCGCAGATTTATAGGCATCAGCAGCTAAGTATTCAGCCTTCGCAGCTTCTTTATTTTTTCGCAAACCGCCAAAGATGTCCAAATCCCAGCTTACTGAGCCGCTATTATCATAGAGCTCTCCATTGCGATCATAATTAGGTGTGGCATTTAATAGTCTACCCAAAGGCTCTTCTAAAGATTGACGATTTAGCGCTGCCTGGCCATTCGCTTGCCCTGATGGTAAAAGTGCTGCTTTAGCCCCTTGCACAAGCGATCTTGCTTGGCTGACTCTAGCCGTTGCTTGTTCTAAATCCAGATTATTTGTTAATGCTATTTCTACATAGCGATTCAGTAGTGAATCATTAAAGCCAACCCACCAAGTAGATAAATCTGGTTGGTGTTCAGTCGTAAGCCGACGCTGTACTTCATCAGCATTGTGAAACGTTGAAGGTAATAGCATATTCGGCTTTTGATAATTCGGGCCCAGCATGCAGCCGTTAAGCAAAGCTAATGCTGCTATGGTACCAACGTAAATAATGTTGACTTTTAAAGGCATGACGTATCTCATAGTTGAGTAAAATGAGTTACAATTATATTAAACTGTTACTATATGTCAACACTTTTAATAAACTGTAACCAAAAATTTGAAATCTTGGATGAAGGAAAAGCAATGCAGAAAAGGAAAAATCTTGATCAAACAACTAATGCCGGACAACGTGGCCCCGCAGAACATGAGCGTAGAGAACAAATTATAAAGTCGGCAGACGAGCATTTTCGTACATATGGATATACTAAGACGAGCGTCTCTGATTTAGGCAAGGCAATAGGTGTTTCTAATGCTTATATTTATCGATTTTTTGAATCAAAACAGGCAATAGGTGAGGCTGTCTGCACCATGACCCTTGGTAAAGTTGTTGATGCCATTGTGCAGATATCTAACGCTGAAGAAAGCGCCTCCAATCGCATTAGAACCTTATATAAGGTTATATTAGAACAAGGGCTTGATCTATTTTTCAATGAAAAGAAACTACATGAAATAGCGATATCGGCATGTGAGGAAAGGTGGAATGCGGTTGTTGTTTATAGGCAGGCAAAACTCGACGTCATCTATAAAATAATTACCGATGGCAGGAGCTCTGGTGAGTTTGAGCGAAAAACGCCCATTGATGAAGTATGTATAGCTATTTTAGAAACACTGCAACCATTTACACACCCCATTCTATTGCAACAAAATGAACCTGAAATTTTAAAAGTGCATGTAGTTGCAGTTGTAAACTTAGTGCTTAGAAGCCTTGCGCCTTAAATTTAAAATATTTATAAGTTACAAGTATACATATATGTAACTTGTAACCATAATGACTCTAAATTATCCAAGGAGTCGTGATGAATATTTTCTTAAGAGGTATTAACTTAACCCTGCTCTTAGTAGTTGCAGCATGCTCAAAGTCCCCTGCGCATGATGTAAGAACAGACCCCCAACCCGTAATTTTGGCAAAAGTGACTACTGCAGATGCAGGCAAAAATGTCTTTACTGGCATTGTGACCGCGAGAGTGCAAAGTGATTTAGGATTTCGTGTCAGCGGCAAAGTGACCGAGCGCTTTATCGATATAGGTCAAACGGTCAAAAAAGGTCAACCACTGCTAAAATTAGATCCAACGGATCTTAGTTTATCTACCTCTGGTCAAAAGGCCTCAGTGGCCGCCGCCAAAGCTGTTCAAATACAAGCAGACGCTGACTTAGCCCGCTTGGAAGGTTTGGTGGAGCAGGGAGCTGTATCTGCGCAGACGTACGATTCAGCCAAAGCTGCAGCTGCCACTGCAAGAGCAAAGTTAGCTGAAGCTGAAGCTGGGGCTAGTGTCACGTCCAATGCAGAGCGCTATGCAACGCTTTTTGCTGATGTGGATGGTGTAGTCGTTGCGACACTGGCTGAACCAGGTCAGGTGGTGCAAGCAGGCCAAGTGGTGATCAAGCTTGCTAAAAATGGTCCTAGAGAAGCAGCCATTAACCTACCTGAAACGATACGCCCAGCTATTGGCTCTGTCGGTCAAGCTATGTTATACGGTGATAGTGGCAAATCAAGTCCAGCAAAGTTGCGTGAATTAGCAGATTCTGCTGATGCGACGACGCGAACATTTTCTGCAAGATACATCTTACAAGGCTCGGCAGCCGACGCTCCTTTGGGGGCCACCATTACCATCAATCTTGCGCATAAAGTAAGTGCCTTGCTTGTGGTACCTCTCGGTGCATTGCACGACGTAGGTCAAGGCACTGGCGTATGGCTGTTCAATCGTCAAGCCTCTAATGTGCATTTCCAGAAAGTGAAGGTAGCAAATATTACTGATGATCAGGCTATGATTGCTAGTGGTTTACAGCTTGGTGATGACGTTATAGCCTTAGGTGCACATCTGTTGCATGAAAATGAAGT
>JBKJRF010000070.1:0-3493 GCA_046594825.1 Methylotenera sp. | reverse complement strand
CTGTGCTGACAGCGCCAAGCAGCGATGCGATAGTAAAAGTGCGAATGCCTGCGGATGGCCTATCTGGCCCCATGCCTTTGCTGCGCTCGCGCTCTGTGCCAATAAGTAACCCAACGCCTAGGGCGACTGCCAAATTAAGCCAGAGCGTGTTATCCATAATCATTTGGTCTGCCTAATAACATGTTGATTTGACCATTTTGAATGGTGCCGCTGATATTCAAGTTGTGTGATTCAGCGTTTATATATCGGCAATACGAAGGGCATGCCGCATTAACAAACATCACTTTGATTATCTTAACTTATGTTATTAACGCCAGTCTATCGCTCCAAACCCATCATGACCTAAGAAAGTATAAAAAATGCCTAGCGTACCAGTGGCCTGTTTGATGTTACCGATATCAGGGAATGTTGCATCACGCTGGTTCCATTGATATTTTAATGATATCGCATGTTTATCATAAACTCTGTAAGTGAAGGCAAGGTCGGAACGGACAATGTTATCGTGACCACCTCTGCTTGGAGTATCAACGTCACTGACAAAATATTCTCTGCCAGTGAAATCAACTGATGCCCTATGACCTAAAATCAAGCGTAAAGCTACTAGGCCTTGAGGCGCTACGCCGTAATGGTAGTCTAAATCATTATTGCTATGAACGGCTCCAACAGCCGCATAGCCAAGACCGCCCATAATCGACCCTTGCAGTGCTACCGATTCACTTAACCATAGCTGCCCTGTTGTACCCAATGACAATGCGGTACTGGAAACACGGAAGGTTTGTGGAGAAATATAGTCGTAACTACCATATAGCCCCCATATTCCTCGATAGTTTTCCCCAGCTTGATAATCGGTGCCGAAAAGTAAACCGCGCGTCAGCACATTTTCAAATACGTTAGCACTTGAAGCTGCACCTTGAAATACGAAATAATCAAATGGGCGGGAATAAGAATAGCCAGGTTGCCCTGGTAGGCCGTAATCCATGGAAAAATCTAATTGAGCATCGTTACGCTTAATGTCGTTTGAGTTGCCTTTATCATTGTGTATCGTATTACTTAGGCCAAACTGTAGGCGGCTATAGTAGGCGGCATCATTTCTGTTGAAGACTGCATCGAAGCGCTCTCCATAGGCATAGCGATTAAACCCAGTGGAGGGTGATATTGCCGCAGCGCTTATCTCATGCCATATACTTGGATTGCTACCACCCTTCTCCAGCACAATATTGGACATACGGAATAGTGCCTCGCCGAGAAAAGAGCCCCCAATACCAGTGGATATCATATCGTTTTTAGAGGGGGGCACTTTTTCTCCGGCAATTTCCCAGAATGCGCTTCCTGCAATGGTATAACCTAATGATTCCCAATAATTGAGGCCAGCTGATCTGGCAAAACCATGATACATGGAACCCTGATAAGGATGGCCTAGCTGGTTAATCTTGAAAGGGTCTTTGTCAACATTCCAACTGCTACCAAGGTTATGCCCGATAGTGGAAAAATTGGAGTCGTAATCTGAAATTCCGCTGTAATGCCTATTAAACTGATTTAAAAGGAAATCAAAGCCAATAATCTCGATAGCTGGGATTAGATAACTTTTCTTCTTCTCAGCATCTAATGAAAAGTCTATTTTTGTATTGTTGGTAGAAGGCGTTGTTGATTCATCAGCTAATTCAATTTTTGCTGCTGGTTTAATAATCACTTCGCGGTCATCGGCAAGCACTATGTGCGCTGTTGTACTACATAAGGTTATTACAGCTAGGATAGCTACACTCTTGATATAGTTAATATGTTGGAATCTCACTATAGGCATTTTAATCCCCGTACTTTTTGTTTTCATATTGGATTTCCTGCTTTTATTTGGCGATTAAACAGCGAATTAGCTTAAGCAATCTAGAAAGAATTTTTGTCCGCTAGTAGGCTTGCATCCACTAAATGAAGCGTAGTCTTCATTGTTGCTTTAGGCAAGGCGAAGCTTATCTAAAAAAAGTAAATTTACGGGTATTTTTGAAAAGTAAGCACAAGTTCGTAAGACCGAGGCGCCAATTTATAATCAAATTTTGGTGTTAAGTGCTAGTAAGTACTAGGTTCTTTTAGGATTAGGGGGCTGATATCAAAACTACCTCCATCATGACCAACCATGATTTGACCATCTTGAATGGTGCAGCTGATATTCATACTACGAGATGCAATGCTCGCTAATTCTTTTGTATCAGGCAAATTGATTATGGTGAGGTTATTGGTTTTTAATAGTGCTTTGCTATTTTGTGTCCACCACATATCGGCAATTCTTCCACCGTATAACACCACTACTACTTGCTTGGCGCGCCCTGCTGCTTTGCGTATGTCACGTTCTGTGGGTAAGCCTACGTCCATCCACAACTCGATTGCACCTGTCAGGTCTTTTTGCCATAAGTCTGGCTCTTCATCATCACTCAAGCCTTTACCAAATATCAGTGCTTCATTGGCATATAAGGCAAAGCCAATGAGCCGTACCATGACGCGTTCATCTGTTTCTGATGGATGTTTAGCTAAGGTTAGGCTATGTGGTTGGTAATAATTACGATCCATATCTGAAACTTGCAGATCGATTTTATAAATTGTTGATTTAATTGCCATTGTTAAGGTAAGCCTTTTTAGTTGGCATATTATACCTACTTTACGCGCACCTTATCGAGCATGTCGTTTCAGGGTAACCATGGTAGTTTACTAACATAATCAATAGCTTCATCGCTTAGCATGAGCAAGCCAACTTGGTTTCTGTTAAGCTTTCACTCTTTCAAATTAGTAAACTATTACCATGGCTCAATATGTAATGTCTATGCTCCGCGTGAGCAAAATCGTTCCTCCTAAAAAAACCATCATTAAAGATATTTCTTTATCTTTTTTCCCCGGTGCCAAAATTGGTTTGTTGGGTTTGAACGGTTCGGGTAAATCTACTGTACTGCGCATTATGGCGGGCGTGGATAAAGAGTTTGAGGGCGAAGTGCAATGGCAACCTAATATGACGATTGGTTATTTGCCGCAAGAGCCACAATTAGACGCAGAAAAAACCGTGCGTGAAGAAGTTGAGTCTGGTATGGGCGAAGTGATGCAAGCACAAGCCAAATTGGAGGCTGTGTATGCGGCCTATGCTGAACCGGATGCTGATTTTGAAAAGCTTGCAGAAGAGCAAGCCAAGTACGAAAACATCATCGCTGCTAGTGGTGCAGATTTAACCACGCAGTTAGAGATTGCCGCTGATGCATTACGCTTACCACCTTGGGATGCGAAAATCGGCCCATTATCAGGCGGTGAAAAACGCCGGGTGGCCTTGTGTAAATTGCTACTTTCCAAGCCAGATATGTTGCTATTAGACGAGCCAACCAACCATTTGGATGCGGAGTCAGTGGAATGGTTAGAGCAGTTCTTGGTGCGCTTCCCGGGTACGGTAGTGGCGGTTACGCATGATAGATACTTCCTTGATAACGCCGCAGAATGGATTTTAGAGCTTGACCGTGGGCAT
>JBKJRF010000200.1:0-9706 GCA_046594825.1 Methylotenera sp. | reverse complement strand
GGTTGCTAGCAATCATAAACATTATGAAAAAGATATTTTTCAACTTGATAAATAGGGGTTACTTTAAATAAATGGGGGTAACTTTGGGGGTAACTTGAATTTATGACTTTCATAGAACAGCCAAATATAAGGCTAATATATATTTGTTCGATAGACGCACGCTACCAATTCAATGTTTTGTGAAATATCAGAACACGTAAAGAACCCGCGTAATTGCGGGTTTTTTATTGCCTGTAACTTTTATGCAGTACACCTGATTAGCGCTTGAAACTCTTAGTCTCATGAGATTAATAGCAAACTTTTTTTGTGCATTATTGTCACATTATTAGATAACTATGGCTTTGTGCAGCGCAGACAGACTGGTACTTTGCAATGAAAAGCCTGCCTGAGACTCACTTAAGCAAAGGAGACTAAAATGGCTAAAGTACTGTGTGTACTCTACGAGGATCCTGTCACCGGCTACCCTAAATCTTATGCACGTGATGGTATTCCCGCAATTAAAACTTATCCTGGTGGGCAGACTTTACCCACACCAAAGGCAATTGATTTTATACCAGGTCAATTGTTAGGTAGTGTATCGGGCGAACTTGGATTACGTAAATTCATTGAATCATTAGGACACAAATATGTGGTCACCTCTGATAAGGATGGCCCCAACTCTCGATTAGAAAGAGAACTGCCAGACACCGACATTATCATCTCTCAACCTTTCTGGCCGGCCTATTTGACGGAAGAACGTTTCAGAAAAGCGAAAAAACTAAAACTGGCGATCACTGCTGGGATTGGGTCGGATCATATTGACCTTCAGGCTGCTATCAAACATGGCGTCACCGTTGCTGAGGTTAGCTATAGCAACAGCATTAGCGTTTCTGAGCACGTGGTTATGATGATATTAAGCTTGGTTCGTAACTACATTCCCTCATATCAATGGGTAGTTAAGGGTGGCTGGAACATCGCCGACTGCGTAGAGCGTTCCTATGACCTTGAAGGTATGAATGTCGGTACGGTTGCAGCCGGACGTATTGGACTGGCAGTGCTCAGGCGGCTAAAAGCATTTGATGTAAAGTTGCATTACACTGATCGCTACCGTCTCTCACCATCTATTGAAAAAGAACTCAATCTTACTTTTCATCCTAACGTGGAGTCCATGGTGAAGGTATGTGACGTGGTGACCATCAATTGCCCGTTACATCCTGAAACCGAGCACATGTTTGATGACAAACTAATCGCCAAGATGAAACGCGGTGCCTATATCGTTAATACTGCGCGCGGCAAGATATGTGACCGAGATGCGATAGCACGTGCTCTGGAGAGTGGGCAATTAGCTGGGTATGCTGGCGATGTTTGGTTCCCACAACCTGCACAGCAAGATCACCCTTGGCGAACTATGCCGTATCACGGCATGACTCCACATGTTTCTGGTACTAGCTTAAGCGCGCAGGCACGTTATGCCGCAGGTACGAGAGAAATTCTTGAGTGCTGGTTTGAAGGCCGCCCGATTCGCGAAGAGTATCTGATTGTTGACAGCGGTCATCTCGCTGGTGCTGGTGCACACTCTTACAGCACGGGCAATGCAACCAAGGGCTGGGAAGAAGCAACAAAGTATAGCGCAGGCATGCGGTAATGAAAATTGATGCCCCATCATAAAGATGGGGCATTGTCCTATTCAAAACGGTCCTCTGGAGCAATACTTTTAACGATGTTTTAGAGTCGGTTTTTTGTCTATTACATAAGCTAAAATAATAAGGGAGTGACTATGCTATTAGTGAATACTGATTCAGGAAATGAGTTGATTTGTATATTGCCTTCAGACCTGCATGCGTAATCAATCCCAAACAGAAGAAATGACTAACAGCATTAGTCACGGTATGGGTCTGGTCGCGGCAATCGTCGGAACTCCCTTCCTTATCATTCATGCATTGAGTCATGGGGATGCTAGGTTCATTGTTGGTACTAGCGTATTCTCCGCAACTGTTATTCTGCTTTATATGGCTTCCACCATTTACCATGCATTACCTGCAGGCACAAGCAAGCGTGTTTTCCAGGTTATCGACCACTCTGCAATTTATCTTCTCATTGCTGGTACCTATACTCCTTTTACACTTGGAATACTTCGTGGAGCATGGGGCTGGACGCTTTTTGGAATTGTTTGGGGGCTTGCCTTGGTCGGTGTGATACTGAAGGCTTTTGATAAGGCTTCACACCCAGTAGTATCTACTGGTCTTTACCTCATGATGGGGTGGGTTGTGGTCATTGCAATCGACCCGTTATTTGCCAGAGTTCAACCAGCTGGATTAATCTGGTTAGTCGCAGGAGGATTATTTTACACGGCTGGGGTAGTTTTTTTCGCAACTGATTCGCGTTTAAAGTATGGCCACTTAATCTGGCATTTATTTGTTTTAGCCGGAACGGTATGCCATTTCTTTGCAGTGCTTTGGTATGCAAACTAGACTATTAAATTATTCCTAAAAGCAGATTCATCATTCTAATATTAGCCTGATGAGGCTTGCTAGGTAGTTTTATAAAGTCTGCTATTAGCTAATGTCATTAAACATTTACACATAAAGAGTCGAATTGTATTAAGCTGTGCTTAGCTTGGAGATAATAGCTTTATCAAAATATAAAAGCTAACAAGGCCAATAATGACGCCATAAATTCTGAGAAAAATCCTATTGATTCTCGTTTCTAGAGATTCAATAGGAATGCTTAAAATCTCATCCGAAGTCTCTAAACTATACTCTTCAACTAATGTATCTTTGTTAAGCAAAGATATTTCGATGCGTTGATCTGCAGAGAAGATGTGGTTCAGTGGCGGATCTGATTCAAAATAAGTTTTCATTTTTAATCTATTCGAGTTTGTAATAATTATTAATATGCAATGTGTGTGCCATTATTTATTTAAAATAGTTAACGGTAACATTATGTTTTTAATTGATTTATTTTTAATTTTATAGAAAGGGATATCAACTTATGTTGTATAGTTAATACTAATGTTGAAATTTTGACGATGGATTATTTGTAAACTCAGTGCCGTAATGAGTAAGCACTAAACGTTGCTAAGTTCAAAGATATTGTTAATAAGAGAACTGCCCTGAAAGATACCAAGCCTTTTGGTTATCTTTATTTGCAATAGTGCCTAAATCCACATAGGCCGCAGTAAGTGCTAGATATCTTGCGGGGAACCAAGCAACAAATAAATCTTTAGCGTCATCTTCTTTAAAAGAGCTCAGGTTGTTAGGCCTAGCACGATACTCAGTGCCTATCAGTAGGTTGTCAGTGAGCATTAGGGCGGCAGAGGCCGCTGGTTCTAATTGATAGTTGTCATGCTTATCGCCACCAAAGCCTAGCAAGCCAAACTGGTTGGCTTTAGTGGCTTGTAACGTCGCATTTAACAAAAGATTCCTGCCACCAATTGCAGCTAAGTAAAGCTTAGTAGCAGATAAATAAAGATCCACACCAGTCGCACTTTCAGCCCCAAGTGCTTTAGGTACTTTATCAAAATCAACATTGTGTTTAAGTTGCATGCCAGCAGAAACTTGTGGTATCCAAGAGTCTTGGTCATAAACAGCGTCGCCAAAAAGCCGCACTTTAGCCCCCAAAGTATGCATACGAATATGCTCACCTGGAACGGTGTCACTTAACCCCAAACGTTGATGACTGTATGAAATTTCGACACGATTGTTGAAACCTAATGCAACACCTGCCAGATTCATTTCAAAACCACCTTGCGTTCTAGCATGTGTATAAAATGAAGAGCCGCCTATTTCCTCGCGCGTACCATAGCCGGCAATTAATGCCCATGGTGTCAAGCCACCACCTGCAGACCCTTCAATCTGCATCACCCCACCTGTTGCTAATAGGCGTTCCCCAGCCATTGTTTGAGTTGCTGCCTCGCTAAACGATAATAGTATTAAACATCCTAAAAATATTTTCTTAAACAGGTAATTAAACTTAATATAAGTGTTGTGTGTCATTCGTATTGGATTCAATGAGAATATGTATGTTTTTTTGTACTAGATTCGTAGAGTTTTAATCTGTTGATGAAATAACCAATACTTAACATTAGCAAAAATTACACCAACAATAGTGACAATAAATAACATTTAGTGAGTATTAATTCTGGAATGTTAGTTTTGATAAGCAATTGAATTGAGATGATGAAGATGTATAAATATTTGTTTAGGATTGTTGTGCTATCACTAGCTGTTGGTCTAGTTGCATGTGCTAATTTCTTTGAGTCTGATGCGATCACACGTGCGGAAGTTCAGAACAACAACTTATTTAAGCGTATAGGTGGTTTGCCAGTGCTCACTCAAATAGTTGATGAGTTTATTGATGAGGTAGCTACTTCACCTAGAACAAAACGTTCATTTGAAGGTATTAAATTAAAGGCGCTGAAAGAAAGTGTGGTTTCTCAGCTATGTAAGCTTACGGGTGGGGGCTGTGTATATGAAGGGGAAACCATGCTAAATGCACATCGGGACGCAAAAATAACTGAAGCTGAGTTCAATGCATTCGTAGATATATTTAGGGAAACACTTAATAAGTATTTGCCTACGAGAGAGAAAAATGAGCTATTAAAAATTCTAGCACCGATGAAACACGATATCATCACACCGAATTAGATTATTTTGCGTCATATCTATGCATTAGCCTGATCTAACAAAATACATAGAAAATGTATCTAAAGTTGAAATAATAAAAATTATATAACAATATGTTAGGAATTAAATTGTTGAATAAATCACTGATAATTACTGCAACTTTATTGACTGTATTGAATGTAAAAAGCTACGCTGGAGAGTTATCAGTTGATGTATTGGACACCGTTGGAACCCCTATTGAAAATGCAGTGGTGTATGCAGAGCCTGAAAGTAAAGTATCTACAGTTAAAGCAACGGCTATTATTGATCAACGGGGAAAACAATTTAACCCTCTGGTTAGTGTAGTGCAAACAGGTACAGATATTAGCTTTCCAAATCTCGATAGCGTTAGGCATCACGTATATTCTTTCTCGCCAGCTAAAACATTTGAGTTGAAATTATATTCAGGTGTACCAACTGCACCTGTTAAGTTTGATAAAGCAGGTACTGTGGTGTTGGGCTGCAATATTCATGATTTTATGGTGGCATTTATTCAAGTGGTTGATACGCCTTATTTTGCTAAAACAGATAAAACCGGCAAAGTGGTTTTACATGACTTACCTAACGGTAATTACACATTGAAAGCCTGGCACTATGCTTTAGCGAATGAAAAAGAAACTTTTGAAAAACCAATCGTGGTCAAAGGCGCAGAAAATACAACGATTAATCTGGCGCTTAAGCCTTTTCTTATGCCAGCAAGAAAATAAATAAGTATTTCAACACAAATTAATGATTGAGTTTAAGTGAATCAGCCATTTAAGAGCTTACAAAGTCGCATAATTTTTTTATTTCTGACGCTCATCTTAGTGGTGCAGTTTGTTGGATTTATTGCGATTTGGGTGAGCATTAATAAAAATGCTCGTCACGCCATTACAGAACAGTTAGAGGTTGGTGAAGAGGTCTTACGCACCGTCATTATTCGTCGTGGTGAAAGTTTGACTTTAAGTGCGCGTATCCTGGCGAATGATTACGGTTTTCGCCAGGCAATTGCCAGCAACGATACTGAGACGATTAAATCGGCACTAGAAAATAATAGCGCTAGAATTGAGTCAGATGTCAGCATGCTCTACAGCCCAGATGGCGTGAGGCAAGTTGTCGCTGGCAGTATGCCATTTGAGAATGCGGATAAAGTTGTTCTAGAGTTAATTGCATCTGCACAAACCGGCGGTAATTCATTTAGTCCTGCCGTTTTTAATGGTGTTCCCTATCAGTTGGTAGCAGTACCTGTGAAGGCGCCATTGACTATTGCGTGGATTGTGATGGGGTTTAAGATTGATGACAGTTGGGCAAAAAGCATACAAGCAGTGTCGCATTTGGAAGTAAGTTTTATTACTAAAACCAGTTCGGTTCAAACTGCCACTGATACCTTTTCTAAGTGGAACTTATCATCCAGCACAATGGATATAGTCTCTGCACAAGCGATTGTTAAGAATATACCAATGGAATGGCCACCCAAAACATCAGATCAGCGCCCAAAAAATCAAGAAAGCCAAGTAAAAAATACATTAGATGGTGAAGTGACTATACAAGGAAAAGATTACAGTACACGTTATGTTGAGATACTAAACCATCATAACCAAGTACTCATTGCAGTGTTGCAACGCTCTATCAGCGAATCTCTAGCCCCCTACCTAACTTTGCAATTGAATCTTCTAGCGCTGACTTTACTCGGCGCTATTATCTTTATCGCGGGTAGTATTTTTACCGCAAGACGCATCACCAAACCTTTGACTACCTTAGTTAAAACAGCTGAATTGCTTGAAAAAGGTGATTACAGCATGCCTATTCAATCTAAAAGTAATGATGAAATAGGTCATTTAGGACGCACATTTGACCGCATGCGTGAAGCAATCGCTGAACGTGAGCGCAAAATTAGTAAACTTGCTTATTGGGATGAACTTACCCAGCTTCCTAACCGTGCTTTTTTTACCGATCAACTAGATAAATTTGCTGAAAACTATAAAAAAAATAACCAAACATTTTCAGTGTTAATGATGGATTTAGATAGATTTAAAAATGTGAATGACGTATTGGGCCACTCTGCGGCTGATAAATTACTCAATGGTGTAGCGCAGCGACTTAGGAGCAGCTGTAAAAGTGATAATGACACTGTTGCCCGAATGGGCGGTGATGAATTCGGTATTATTTTAGCTAATACTAATACTTTAACAGCGCTAGAAGTTGCTCGCCGTTTACAAACAGTACTAGAAACGCCCATTGCACTCAATGACTCTTTTGTGGATTTAAGCGCAGGAGTTGGTATTGCAAACTATCCAGAGCATACAAATAACATAGAGGTTTTGCTGAGCCGTGCTGAAATTGCCATGTATGCAGCTAAAAATTCACAAGGTGGGGTGAGTGTTTATCATAGTGGTTTAGATGTTGCCAATGAAGAAAATCTATCACTTATTAGTGAAATCAAAGTGGCTGTTGAACAAAATCAACTTTGTTTATACGTACAACCAAAAATAGACTTTGCTACGGGTAAAGTGCTTGCAGTGGAAGCCTTGGTGCGTTGGAACCATCCAGAGCGTGGCTTGGTTTATCCTGATATGTTTATCCCATTTGCAGAACAAACCGGACATATTGATAAAATTAGCTATTGGATGTTATCTGAAGCTGCTAAGTATGCGGCGCTTTGGCAAAAGCAAGGCTTAGACATAGCATTGGCAGTGAATCTTTCAGCTAAAGATTTAATTGATATTGAACTTCCAAGTAAATTAAAACAAATATTGGCAACACATGAGTTGTTAGCGAACTTTTTAACGCTTGAGATTACCGAGAGCAGCATTATGGATGATCCGGCAAGGGCTTTAGATACGCTAGAACACATCCATAAGATGGATATTAAGTTATCAATTGATGATTTTGGTACAGGCTATTCATCACTTGCCTATCTTAAAAGATTGCCAGTCAATGAACTCAAAATTGATAAGTCATTCGTCATGAACATAGAACATGATCAAGATGATGTAACAATCGTGAGGTCTACTATTGAGCTTGGCCATAATCTGGGATTAAAAGTCGTCGCCGAAGGCGTAGAAAATAAGAACGTCTGGAACATTCTTAAAGTGATGGGGTGTGATTACGGCCAAGGTTACTTTATGAGCAAGCCTATGCCAGCTACAGAATTGTTGGATTGGGTTAAGCAATGGACAGAAAATGATGAGCAGGCAATATTGAGAGATTAATGCAAGTTGTCAAAACTAATCCAACTGCTGATGTATAACCCAGTCTTGCTCGATTTTTAGGTAGCGAGTGAAATCTAGCCCAGCTTCACCCGCGGCAGTGATACTTTTAATAGCCTCTGCAATTGTGCTAAATATACGGTCTATTTCGTTCGGTTCTATGGTTAGTGGTGGAGAAACAGCAATAATATCGCCCGTATAACGAACGTGAACGCCCATTTCATAACATTTTAAATAAGTTGCAAATGCCATTGCGCCTGCTTTACCCACTATAGGTTCAAACTCAACACCTGCTACTAGGCCGATATTGCGGATGTCTTTTACCATCGGCAAACCTTTAAGTGCATGCGCTGCGGATTCAATTTTAGAGCTTAATGATGCAGCACGACTTTCTAATTTCTCTGCTGCAAAAATATCTAATGTGGCAATCGCGGCTGCGCATGCAATCGGAATAGCACTGTAAGTATAACCATGCGGTAATTCAATTGCGCCTGCGGCAGAGTTTTCCATAAATGCATCGTAAATATCACGTTGAACTGCTACGGCACCCATAGGTACTACGCCATTGGTAAGTCCCTTGGCACAAGTGATCATATCTGGCACCACATCAAAATAGTCGGCACCAAATTTTGTGCCTAATCTGCCAAAGCCTGTAATCACTTCATCAAAAATCAGCAAAATGCCGTGTTTGGTGCAAATCTCACGCAGGCGTTTCAAGTAGCCTGCTGGCGGCACAATTACGCCAGCAGAGCCTTGCACTGGCTCTACAATGAGTGCGGAAACAGTCGCAGAGTCATGTAATGTCATGATACGTTGCTCAAACTCATTCGCCAATGCGATCCCGCCATCATCTGGCACACCGCGAGTAAAAGCATTTTTTACAATATCTAGCGGATGACGAATATGGTCTATACCAGCCAGCGTATTGCCGAAAGCTTTACGATTCCCTGCAATACCACCCACCGCAATGCCGCCAAAATTTACACCGTGATAACCACGCTCGCGGCCAATAAGTTTGTTTCTTAATGGATTGCCTGTAATGCGATGGTAAGCCAATGCAATTTTTAATGCAGTATCAACGGCTTCAGAGCCTGAGTTAGTGAAAAATATTCTATCTAAGCCGACTGGCATGTATTGCGCTAGTCTCTCAGCTGCTTCAAATGCCAACGGATGGCTTGATTGAAATGCAGGGGCATAATCTAGTGTGCGTAATTGATTCGCAACGGCAACTGCAATCTCTTCACGGCCATGACCAGCAGGCACACACCACAAACCCGCAGTGCCATCGAGTATCTGCCTGTTATCTATGGAGGTGTAGTAATTGCCCTTGGCTGCTTTAAATAGCCGTGGCATAGACTTGAACTGTCGGTTAGCAGTAAACGGTACCCAATAATTGGACATATTCGGTAGCTTAATTGTAGAAGCTTGTTCTGGGCTTGAAGTATTTAATATCGGCCTATTCATAGGTAATTCCAAACTCATCCAGTATGTTTAAGTTACATATTCAAGTGTTTAGTATATGCCGTCAAGACTGTATTTATAAATACATAACTCATTGATTTATTTAATAACAATTTTATCAATGATATTGTATATTTAACACTTTAAACATTTAGCTAAAAAGTTAGGGGTTGGTATGGAGTCAGACTTAGGTTTTCGCTAAAGTTGAAATCGGATTTTTATAGCTTCACCATTATATGTCTCACCACGCTGTAGTCCTCAATCGCGTACATTGACATATCTTTACCATAGCCAGATTTTTTCATGCCACCGTGGGGCATTTCGGATACCAGCATGAAATGCGTATTGACCCATGTACAACCATATTGAAGTTCACCAGATACGCGCATAGCACGCGATACATCTGATGTCCAT
>JBKJRF010000074.1:0-5427 GCA_046594825.1 Methylotenera sp. | reverse complement strand
AGCATATTCATTGCAGACAATAGCGCAATGCCAGTAATAATGCCGGGTAAGGCAATTGGCAATATCAGCATGGTGGTAATGGCTTCTTTACCAAAAAAGTTGCGTTTATATAATGCTGATGCAGCCATCACGCCCATGATGATTGCTAGTAATGTGGCAATGCTGGCAACTTTAAGCGATAACAAGATGGCGGAGATCACATCCTCACGCGCAAAAGCGACGCTAAACCAATGTAACGTGAAGTGTGATAGCCAAGAAGTCTCCGCCACTGCACCGTCGCTAGTTAAAAAAGCATTCAGTAAAATAACGGCAATTGGGAAGTGTAAAAATACTAAACCACCGTAAGCGAGTGTTTTTAGCCAAAGCGGAGCAGGTGGCGTAGCCGATTTGTGGCCATTTTTTGCATTAAAGCGCATCGAAAGCTCCCGCGCGCTTAGCCAATGCAAGATAAATGCTTACTAAAATAATTGGCACCACGGTAAACGCGGCGGCGAGCGGCATATTACCTACGGAACCTTGCATCGTATACACCATCGTACCAATAAACAGACCGCTAGGGCCAATCAATTGCGGAATAATATAATCGCCCAGTGTCAGCGAAAAGGTAAAAATAGAACCTGCAACTACCCCTGGAAACACCAGTGGGAAGAGTACTCTGCGAAACGTTTGTGCAGGTTTCGCACCTAAATCTGCTGAAGCTTGCAGTAAATTGCTAGGTACGCGCTCAAGTGCGGCCTGTATCGGCAATATCATAAATGGCAGCCAAATATAGGTGAATACGATAAAGCGTCCGAGGTTGGAAGTGGCAAGGGTGTTACCGCCAATGCCAGGGATTTGCAGGATGTGATCCAGTGCCGATAGTAAGCCTAAATGGTTGATGCACCAATACAAAATGCCTTGTTGGGATAAAATCACAGTCCATGCGTAGGCCTTCACAATATAGCTTGCCCACATGGGCAATATGACGGCCACATAGAAAAAACCTTTTTCAGCAGGGCTGCCGTAACGAGTCATGTAATACGCGATAGGAAAGCCAATAAGGGCAGTGGCGATGGTGACGCATACTGCCATGGTGAGCGTACGCAGGATGATGTCAAAATTGGTTGCGTCAAATAAACTGCGGTAATTTTCTAGCGTTAAGTCTGGCGTTACCAGCATGCTGAAGCTATCAAACGTATAAAAACTTTGCCATAGCAAGGCTAATAGGGAGCCTAAGTAAACAATGCCAAACCAAAGTAGCGGTGGTGTGAGTAGCAACAAAAGAAACACATTATTTTTGCGGTATAGGGCATTAGCTAGCCAGCGCAACGTTTTATTATTGACGTTAGTCGTTGAGAGAGAGGGATTAGCTGCTGATTGCATAATTAATAAATATCAGGTTAATCAGCAGGTTGAGTTTCTAACATTACAATGCGGTCTTTTGGCCAGCATAGTGTAAGTTTTTGCTTGATTTTCGGTAATTGTGCTTCTGTAAGTTCTGTATTTGAAAGCACCATAGTAAGTCTTTGGCTCAATGATTCATAACCAATATCGACCTCAATTTTGCTAGTGGCACCGTGATATTGAATATCGACCACTTCACCTGTGACTTGCATGGTATTAGGTTGAGTGGCCCTATTATTGGAATCAATACTGATATGTTCAGGACGAATTGAAAATGGCATGTTACTGCCAGTAATTTGTCTGGCAAAAGCCCCACTGAGTACATTGGCGGTTCCTACAAAATCTGCCACAAAGCTAGTTTTAGGTTGGGTATACAGTTGGCGAGGTTGATCGACTTGTTCGATTCTGCCGCGATTAAATACTGCAACTCGGTCAGACATCGAAAGCGCCTCGCCTTGATCGTGCGTAACGTAAATAAAGGTGATGCCTAATTTTCTGTGCAGCGTTTTGAGTTCAAGCTGCATCTGCTCTCGCAACTTTAAATCTAGTGCACCTAATGGCTCATCTAGCAAAAGTACGCGAGGCTTATTCACTAATGCTCTTGCCAAAGCTACACGCTGACGTTGCCCGCCTGACAATTGGCTGGGTTTGCGCAGACCATAATCTGCTAGTGCAACCAGCGTGAGAGCCTCTTCAGCGCGTTGATAACTTTCAGTTTTTTGAACACCTTTTACGCGCAAACCATAAGCCACGTTATCCAGCACGTTCATGTGGGGAAATAGTGCGTAATCTTGAAATACGGTATTTACTTCACGCTCATAGGGTGGCGAGCCTGTGGCTTCTTTACCAAAAAAACGAATACTGCCTGCGCTAGGTTGTTCAAACCCTGCAATCAGGCGCAGGCAGGTGGTTTTGCCCGAGCCGCTAGGTCCAAGCATAGAGAAAAACTCACCTTCAGCTACTGCAATGGAAATATTATCAACTGCACGTATTGTTTGTTTGGCATCCCCGTAATGTCGGCTGACGGAGGTGAATTCAACGGCAATTGTCATAGGGATATCTCCAAAAATCCAAATTTCGTTGTAATAATGCGTTATTTAGCAAAAATTATCCTTACATATCATCTATATGACGCGTCCAATTTTTTGGTTCGCACCTTGTGCTACATAGAAATTTAAATTTTTAAAGGTAGCCCTAGCTTAAATTATCTTCCACCCATAATTGCAATATAGTCTGAAGTCCAGCGGCTATAAGGTACACAGCCTTCTGGTAGAGAGCATTTGCCTTGCGGTGTTCTCCAGAATTTTATTTCAGTAAATCTTGTAAAGCCGTTGTCAGTACAAAAGTCACTGCCGCCTGGTGCTTTGGTTTTACATGCGGTAGGCACTGCGGGGTTAGAGCCGAACCACTCAGCCAAGCCTGATTGTAAGTTCGGGTTAAGTGAATGCTCCATCCATTTGTAAGCACAATTCACATGCTGTGCTTTGGTGGCTAACATCGTGGTATCAGCCCAGCCCGTTGCACCTTCAGTTGGAATCACCGAAGCAATCGGTTGTTTCTCAGTTTTCAAGCCATTCACTTGATAAGGCCACGCGCTTGATGCGACTACACCTTCTTTCTTGAAGTCGGTCATTTGCACGGTAACATCATGCCAGTAACGGTGTGTGAGTGTTTTTTGCTGCCTGAGTAATTTCAATACCGCAGCATATTGTTTCTCGTTCAATTCATAAGGGTCCTTAATACCTAAAGAAGGGTCTTTTTTCATCAGGTAAAGCGCAGCGTCGGCAATGTAAATTGGCCCATCGTAAGCCTGCACACGGCCTTTATTGGGTTTGCCATCAGGTAGGTTTTGCGGCTCGAATACTACTGCCCAAGAGGTAGGCGCGGTTTTGAAAGCTTGTGTGTTGTACATCAACACATTAGGCCCCCATTGATAAGGTACGCCATAATGTTTGCCGCCTACCGTATGCCAAGGGGCATTCTGCAAGCGAGGGTCAACTTTGGCCCATGATGGGATAAGGCCGGTATTGATGGGTTGTACTTTTTTGCCAGCAACTAATCTTAAACTTGCGTCACCTGAAGCAGTGACTAGATCGTAGCCACCTTTGTTCATCAACGAGACCATTTCATCTGAAGTACTGGCAGTTTTCACGTTTACTTTGCAGCCAGTCTCTTTTTCAAAGCCGGTCACCCAGTCATAATTTTTATCCGATTCGCCGCGTTCTAGGTAGCCTGGCCAAGCGATGATATCTAGCTTGCCTTCCCCATTACCAAGTTTGCTGAGAGTTTCTGCTTGCGCGTTACAGATGCCAGTGGCGAGTAACGCGATGAAGATTTTTTTAAAAAGGTAGGGTGACATTTCTATAGCTCCTAATAAAGTTTAAAAACTTATACGAAACGCTAAAAAACTATCTTATTATTTTCTTAAATTGGTAATGTTACAAGAGCCATTTTGATTATTTCATTGGAGCCATATGTATAACGATAGCTAAGGCGATTACTTGTAAGATTAGGTTTACTAAGGCTTTATTCAGAGCTATTTTCTTCTAGTGATAGGGCGAAACCTTCTTTTACTTCCTCCATCACGATGTAGCTTCTGGATTCTTGCGCGCCAGGTAAGGTCAGTAGTATGTCGCCCAGCAATGTTCTGTAATCCGACATTTGCGCAATGCGTGCTTTGATAAGGTAATCGAAATCACCAGACACTAAATGACACTCTAGTACGCTGGGTAGCTTGAGAATCTCTTGTTTAAATTTGCTGAAGATTGCACCAGATTTGGTGGAAAGTTTTAATTCTACAAACACTAATAAAGAAAGCCCCAACGTATGTGGATTTAAACGTGCGTGGTAGCCAAGTATCACGCCTTCCTTCTCAAGCGTTTTTACTCGCTCGCCACAAGGTGTCACTGAAAGCCCGACGCGTTCTGCCAGTTCGGTGATGGGGATGCGTGCATTGTCTTGCAACACCGACAATATTTTCATGTCTATACGATCAAGCTCACGAACTGCATGGGTGCGCATGCGCATGATGTTTCCCTACTATTAAATATTATTGAATGTTCATGTTGCTGATTGTCATTATGAAACAGAAATTTAGAATAAATCACTAATCTATTTAAAAAATTAGTGATATTCACTGTTAATTTAAATTTATTAAGTTAAATTAATGGGTAATTAAAAAATAAACTAGTGCTATATTCTGATTACAATGCTTTTTAATAGCAATCTTGAGGTGCTACGATGCGAGTGCTTATATTAGGGTCAGGTGTAGTAGGCGTTACCAGTGCTTACTATTTGGCTAAAAAAGGCTTTGAAGTCACCGTAATTGACCGTCAGCCATCGCCAGGGATGGAGACTAGTTTTGCCAATGCAGGACAAATCTCACCAGGCTATTCTGCACCTTGGGCTGGGCCTGGCGTACCTGCAAAGGCCGCGAAGTGGCTGTTTCAAAGACACTCACCGTTTGCTGTAAAGCCAGATGGTACGCTCTGGCAATTGCAATGGACATTCAAGCTTTTACAAAACTGCACCGCCAAACGTTACGACCTGAATAAAGAGCGCATGGTGCGTTTGGCAGAATATAGTCGCGATTGTTTGGATGCATTACGCAGCGAAACTGGTATTGAGTACGAAGCGAGAACGAGAGGCACACTACAAGTTTTTCGCACTACCAAACAGTTAGATGCAGAAGCAAAAGACATTGCTGTGCTTGCCCGTCTTGGCGTGCCGTTCGAGCACCTTGACCCTGATGGTTGCGTGCATATTGAGCCAGGTTTAGCTTCAGTTAAAGGCAAACTGTTGGGTGGATTGCGTTTGCCAAACGATGAAACGGGGGACTGCCAGCTCTTTACAACGCAGCTAGCAGCCAAAGCGCAGCTGCTTGGTGTAAATTTTATTCAAAACGTAACTATCAATAGATTAATCACATCCAATCACAAATTGAGCGGCGTTGAAGTTACTACTGAAAGTGGCAAAGAAACACTGCGCGCAGATCAATATGTGGTTGCACTTGGTAGCTACTCACGTGAGTTATTGCTAGGCTTA
>JBKJRF010000026.1:0-3278 GCA_046594825.1 Methylotenera sp. | reverse complement strand
ATATCTCCAGCGGCAAGGCCGTTTGAGCCAGCTTGTACCAGCAGCCTGAAAATTTCTAACCGGGCTTCTTGGGCAAGTGATGCAAGAAGAGTAACTGCGTTTTTAGTATCCATGTTTCTATATTTCCATAAATATAGAAATATTGTCAATAAAAATAGAATATATTAAAAGCTAACCCCAAATAGTTTGAGGTTAACCATATTTTTAAAGTCATGAATTAAATGATTAAAAACGAGTAGTTAACGAAATTAACCAATCTGGGGAGGCCGCAACTATGATCCCTTCTAGTTGTTTATCCAACCCAGAGATAATGAGTATGCCAACCAATAATAATATTGTGCCTAAGAGGCGTTTACCAACTTTGCCTGCCGTAAATAGTTTACTTCGTACTTTCATCATGGCTTGTCGTGAAAGTAAGCCTAATAAAATGAGCGGTAACCCAGCGCCCAATCCAAATAATGCCATCACTAAAGTAACGTGACCTAAGTTTTGCCCTTGGCTTGCTAAAGTAATCGTTGCACCTAATACGGGCCCTACACAAGGACTCCAAACAATACCTAATAATAACCCCAACAAAAACTGACCTAACAATGAATCTGTAGAAACATAATTAAGTAAATTTTGACCTGAACCACTTAAGCTAGAAGTCATGCTGGCAAATTTTTCTTGTAAAGTGCTAGAGAGTAAAACTATGCCAAATATGATTAATAATGCTGCAGCTATTACCCTGAAAACTTCTTGATCTATGCCGAGCGATGCGCCGAGTGTAGCGATAAATACGCCAACTATAGTGAATGAGATGGCTAAACCCAATGCTAAGGCATAAGGTCCATAGCGATGTGTATTGAGCGCAGTACCCACTAAAATAGGCACTAAAGGCAATACACAGGGGGATAATATAGACAACACCCCCGCCAAGAAGCTGATGCTGTAAACACCCAAAGATGCAATCATGATAACAATCTGTTAATAGTGAAAAGTTTTACTGCAAATTAAATAGCTTTTGCTAATAACGATTCGATGGCACTAGGTGAGGTGGCACCAGTGCTTCTCGCGACTTCTTTACCACTTTTGAATACAATAAGCGTACTTTGTTTGGTTGCACCAAAGGCTTTAACAATATCTTTTTGACTGTCAAAATCTACGCGTAATGGAGTAATTGCTTGATACTCTTTTTGTTTCAACAAGCCGTTAATTATTGGTGCTTGAGCACGACAAGTCGGACACCAGCTTGCATGAATTTCAACTAAAATAGGTTTGCCCTCTTTTTGTAAGGTATCAAAAGCCGCTTGTGTGTAAGGTATAGGTTCTGCAAATACAGCACTAGAAAATATAAGGCTAGTTGCCAATATTAGTGATTGAAGTAAAGTTTTCATAATGACCTCGGAGTTTGATATCGTATTAAATATAGACGTTAGTCGATTACATAGATTCAACCTTACAGATAAATAGCTAAATATTTTTAGCTAAGTTGTGAGTAAATGACGATTAATTTTGTTTAAAACTTGGCAATAATTTCTTACTAAGATTTATTAAAATTAAAGTCACAGTGCCAGCCGCAATACCAAAAAGTCCATTGAGCAATAAGGGTAGTATGGCCTGTAAAATTCCGTGATTGAACATGCCAGTGACATGTTCAATCCAGTGATGAACTGCAGGAATGCCGTGTGTCAGAATTTGACCTCCAACTAGGAACATTGCAGCAGTTCCCGCGACAGATAATGCTTTCATCATATAAGGTGCAAAGCTCAGAATAGCAAAGCCGAATTTTCGTTTAAATGCAGACCAAAAGCCTTTACCCTTACTTGCCGCTAAAAAAAGCCCGCCATCATCAAGCTTAACTATGCCAGCGACTAATCCATACACACCTATAGTCATAATGATTGCAATAGCCACAAGTACGATAACTTGTTGAGTAAATGCTGCAGTCGCGACAGTGCCCAAGGTAATCACAATGATTTCCGCAGATAATACAAAGTCAGTGCGTACTGCGCCGGCGATTTTTTCTTTTTCTGAAGTTTCTACTTTGAGGCTCTCATCTTGGCCGATTAAATTTTTAGCGTCAGCATGATTTATTTCTTCATGATCAAAATGTTGATGGTAAAGCTTTTCAACACCTTCAAAACATAAAAACAAACCGCCCAACATTAATAATGGCACAATAGCCCAAGGCGCTAATGCGCTAATAGCAAGTGCGGTAGGGACTAATATCATTTTATTGATAGCAGAACCTTTGGCTACAGCCCAAACAACCGGCAATTCCCTATCTGCGTTAACACCGGCTACTTGTTGAGCGTTCAGTGCTAAATCATCACCTAATACACCTGCAGTTTTTTTTGCTGCAATTTTGGTCATGACTGATACGTCATCCAAAATAGTAGAAATATCATCTAATAATGTTAAAAGGCTAGCACCTGCCATATTTAATCTTCCAAAGTAATAATGATACTGTTGTCAGCTTGTACAGAATTATATGCATCAAAAACTAAAAAACCGCAAGAAGCGGTTTAATTTTGGCTAGATTTAAGTTGTTTGTTAAATTTTAGATTGAGTACTAAAACTTCGTAACAATCATACAAAGTTAACTAATAGGTACGTTTTCTAGGGGTGTAAGTTGCGTTATTAGATTCAATATGTCTGAAAGTAATACGGCCGTTATTGATATCATAAGGAGATAGCTCTAACGTAACTTTATCGCCAGCCAAAATGCGGATGTGATTTTTCTTCATTTTTCCGCCAGTATACGCAATGAGCTTGTGCCCATTGTCCAGCGTTACACGGTAGCGTGAATCAGGTAATATCTCCATTACCACACCACTCATTTCAATTAATTCTTCTTTAGCCAAAGCCGTTTTCCAGTAATAATTTAAAGTACTTATCAAGCAACAATCTCATCGAGATCGAATTTCTGCGAATACATCACTAATCGCTCGCGCAGTATAGTCTTCATAGCGTGATTTGGCAACAAGTCGGTATAGCCAGTTTGCAGCGTTCAATTAGCTGAAAAACAACAGTTTTAAACCTTAAAGTAACATTTTGTTACGATTATCAAAATAACGCTTGACACAGCATTTGTTTACCCGTAAAAAGTAATTTAGGCGTTTGGATGTTTAATTTGTTCAGTTCTAAAGACTAATTATTTAAAAATCCCATTCATTTAGGGTGCCTCCCTTTTTTAAAGTATGGAATAAGATATGGCTACAGGTTTAGTTAAATGGTTTAATGACTCTAAAGGTTTTGGTTTCATTACTCCTGATGCAGGTGGTGATGATTTATTC
>JBKJRF010000163.1:0-4907 GCA_046594825.1 Methylotenera sp. | reverse complement strand
GTGTTAATTAAGCAATTGAGTCCAAAAATCTTAACTAAATCAATATTTTTAATATATAATGCGAATCATTATCATTGTTAATATATATTAACAATATCAAGTATATTTAAAAGTAATTTATTAAATTAAGGGGATGGTAATGAATGCAACATGGAATAAAAAAAGATTAAGTGTAGCGATTGCATTGGCGCTATTTGCCGGCAATGCAGCTGCGACTAGTGTTGAAGATAAAATCGAACTATTGCAACAAGAAATTGAGGCACTTAAAGATCAGGTGGCCGCTACTAAACCTAATAATGTATCGAGCGGCATTCAAGGTTTGGCTGACCGCACTACGATTGGTGGCTATGGTAATTTGAACTACAATAATTTTAGTGGTGGCGCCACCGCAAAAGACCAAATTGATTTGCAACGTTTTGTTTTATTCTTTGGCCACAAATTTAATGACATGGTGAGCTTTAAATCTGAATTTGAGATCGAGCATGCTATATCTAGTGCCGCTGATAGCGGTGAAGCAGAAGTAGAGCAGGCCTATTTGGACTTTCACTTTAATGATAAAGTGAATGCAAAAGTTGGTCTGTTTTTGATCCCAGCTGGATTTTTGAATGAGACACACGAACCGACTACATTTTTTGGTGTAGAGCGAAATCAAATTGAATCGCGTATTATTCCAACCACTTGGCGCGAAGCTGGCGTGGCGGTATATGGCGAAGCATTGCCTAGCTTAAAATATCAAGTTGGCATTACTACTGGATTTAGTGCTAAGAAATTTGATGAGCCACGTTTTGGCATCAAGTCAGCACATCAAGAAGGTCAGTTAGCGGAATCTGAAGATCTAGCATTGTCAGCTTCACTCAATTACACCGGTATAAACGGTTTGCTAGTTGGCGGATCAGTATTTACTGGAAATACAGGGCAAAATGAACCAGGTATTGGTAATGCACGTCTTACTTTATGGGATGTGCATACACGTTACCAAACTGGTAACTGGGATTTACGTGCGCTTTATGCACGTGGTCATTTAAATGATGCAGCTGATATTACCGCTGTTACAGGTCATAGCGCACCAAGCGCTTTCTATGGTTGGTTTACAGAAGCGGGTTACCACGTATGGAAATCTGGTGAAATGGATTTTGCGCCGTTTATACGTTATGAGTCTTATGACACCCAAGCAAGTTTGCCATTTAATAGCACACGTGTAGATGGCAGTAAAAACAAAGTATGGACAGTAGGGGCTAATTTCTGGCCACATCCACAAGTGGTGCTAAAAGCTGATTTTCAAAGTTATGATAGAAAAGATGAAGATCGCGGTGATAAACGCTTTAACCTTGGTATGGGATACATGTTCTAGTTGAAATTAAGAGTACAACATTTTTTTGGCTTAGGTTTAACTAGGCTGTTCAGCAAGCATTGGTATTATCAGTGGCTGGCACTCGCTAGCTTTTTGGTAATGCCAATGACGTTATTAGCGGAGCCTTACCTAACAACTGCACAATTTCTAGAGGGCGCGTTTGGCACAGGTTTGCCTAATGCTAGTCCCCCAAAAGCAGAAACACTTTGGATAACAAAAGAAGTTGCGGTACAAGCTGAGAAAATTTTAGGCCATACGCCTAAGCAAGTGACCATACATTATTGGAAAAATAATTTAAGAACAGCCTGGATACTTGAGGAGATTGGCAAAGAAGAACCAATCACAGCCGGATTCGTGGTCCAATCGGGCAAGTTAAATCAAGTCGTGGTGCTTAACTATAGAGAAAGTCGCGGTGGAGAAGTGCGCCATCCAAATTTTTTAAAACAATACCAGGGCGCAGATTTACAGAAAGATTATCAGTTAGATAAAAATATTGATGGTATCTCTGGCGCAACTTTGTCTGTACGTGCAATGGGGCGAATGGCAAGGTTGGCTTTATATTTCGATCATCTAAGCCATGTTGAAGCTGTTCAGACCGAGCCGCATTAATCTATTAAGCTAAGCTTATTGCTGTACCACACTTAAGTAATTATGAGTCTGTAGTTTAGGGGTAAATAGCCGTTAGATTTTCTGAAATAACCCACTAGCTCACGCTTAAGCCATTGAGCCAATTTTTTTTACGCCTTGATACGCATTTGATTTGTTATACTTTAGTGGTAGAACATTATTATTAATTGATATTGTAGAACCTAAAACATATGGCCGAACCCAAACAACGATTATCTCGCCGTGCAATTGATGCCCCAAGCTTACGTTCGCGAGGCATCTATTTACTCCCAAATTTATTCACTTCAGCCGCGTTGTTTGCAGGATTTTTTGCTATCGTGCAAGCGATGAATGGTCGCTTCGAGCTTTCCGCAATGGCAATTTTTATTGCCATGGTGATGGATGGATTAGATGGCCGTGTGGCACGTATGACCAATACACAAAGTGCGTTTGGTGCAGAATATGATAGTTTGTCTGATATGGTGTCTTTTGGCGTTGCTCCTGCGCTTATATTATATGTATGGGCACTAAAGCCTTTAGGAAAGTTAGGTTGGTTGGCAGCGTTTGTTTATTGTGCCTGTGCAGCATTGCGCTTGGCTAGATTCAATACCAAACTAGATGACAGCCTCCAGGATAAGCGTTATTTTCAAGGCTTACCTAGCCCAGCGGCAGCCGCTTTATTGGCTGGTTTTGTGTGGGTGTCGTATGAGTACGGTGTAAGTGGCCGTGATATATTCTTTGGTGTACTTCAATGGAAGTGGATGGCTTGGGGCATTACAGTATTTGCTGGCGCCTCTATGGTGAGTGATCTACGATATTACAGCGGCAAGGATATTAATTTAAAAGATAGTGTGCCGTTTTTTGTAATTTTAGGCATTATGTTGGCGATTGTATTGATTTCATACAGCCCTCCCGAAGTGCTATTTTTTGTGATGATAGTTTATGCACTATCAGGTTACGTGCTTTGGATACGTGGAAAGTTTAAGAAAACTAAATCAGAATAATATTTTGTGAGTATTCTGTACTTTTTGAACCTGTTTACACTCACTTATCACGATGATAAATAAATTCAACTACTTAAACACTTGCAGTATTTAGAAAAAAATACTATATTTCTATCACTATGTTGAATTTACATATTTCAAATGTTTTTTATGCGGTTAGCTTGATAGCAAGCGCATTCTTATTACGCAAATATTTTGCGTTACGTGTTGTCGCGCTCCGCAATAACAACCTGCGCTAGCGCGCAAACTATACCCCCCACACAATGTACTACTGCACAGTATTTTTAAATGCTGTGAAATGCTCGCTTGGCGTTAAGGTAAGCTTGAGCCAATTTTAAAATTAACCTATAAGTTAAACAAATTAAAAAAGTTAGGTAACTGCTATGAAACAAACAAATATGAAACAAAATCAAATTATTATTTTTGATACTACTTTGCGCGATGGAGAACAAAGCCCAGGCGCAGCGATGACTAAGGAAGAGAAGATCCGTATTGCACGCCAACTTGAAAAATTGGGTGTAAATGTGATTGAAGCTGGATTTGCTGCCGCAAGCCCTGGCGACTTCGATGCGATTCATGAAATCGCAAAAATCATTAAGCACTCAACTGTCTGCTCACTTGCACGTGCCAGTGAAAATGATGTGCGCCGTGCTGGTGAAGCAATTAAACCAGCAATGGAGCATGAGGAAAAGAACGGACGTATTCATACGTTTATTGCTACCAGCAAAATCCACATGGAAAACAAACTTCGCATGACGGAAGATCAAGTGGTAGAAAGAGCGGTACAGGCAGTAAAGTGGGCTTTGGAATATACTCATGATGTGGAATTTTCTGCCGAAGATGCGGTTCGTTCTGAAATGAGCTTTTTGATTCGCGTATTTGATGCAGTGATTCAGGCTGGTGCTACAACGATTAACGTGCCTGACACCGTTGGTTACTCTATTCCTGCGCCTTGGGGTGAAACTATGCGTGAATTGATTGCGCGAGTGCCCAATAGCGACAAAGTTGTATGGTCTACACATTGCCATAACGACTTAGGCATGGCGGTAGCTAACTCTTTAGCCGCAGTGATGGGCGGTGCACGTCAAGTGGAATGTACTATTAACGGATTGGGCGAGCGCGCTGGTAATGCTAGTTTGGAAGAAGTAGTCATGGCGTTGCGCACCCGTAAAGATATTTTTAACTTGGAAACCACGATTGATACTACACAAATCGTGCCAGCCAGCAAGTTAGTGTCGACTATAACTGGCTATCCAGTACAGCCAAACAAGGCGATTGTTGGGGCGAATGCATTTGCACATGAATCTGGCATTCATCAAGATGGCGTGTTGAAACATCGTGAAACTTACGAGATCATGCGTGCCGAAGATGTGGGCTGGGGTGCGAATAAATTAACATTGGGTAAATTGTCTGGTCGTAACGCTTTCAGAACGCGCTTGAAAGAATTGGGCATTGAACTTGAAACGGAAGATTTATTGAATGCCACATTCGCCAGATTTAAACTTTTAGCTGATAAAAAGTCCGAGATTTTTGATGAAGATTTGCATGCTTTGGTGAGCGATGAGTTCATTGCTGAGGCGACTGAACATTTCAAATTGGTCTACTTGCAAGTAGCATCAATTACTGGTGAAACACCGCATGCTATTCTTACTTTATCAGAAAATGGCATTGAGAGTCGTGCCGAGTCTGATGGTGGTGGCCCGGTAGATGCTACGTTCAAGGCGATTGAGAATATTGTGGAAAGCGGTGCAGAGTTACAACTTTACTCAGTAAATAATATTACCAGCGGCACTGATGCACAGGGTGAAGTGACGGTGAGGCTTTCAAAAGGTGGCCGCATTGTAAATGGACAAGGTGCTGATACTGATATTGTCATTGCATCTGCTAAAGCTTATTTGAATGCACTTAATAAGATTCAGTCCAGAGCCGAGCGTGCGCATCCACAG
>JBKJRF010000107.1:0-4958 GCA_046594825.1 Methylotenera sp. | reverse complement strand
AAAATGAGTCAAATCACGGTAGAACATAATCCATCTGAAGAGAAATTAAAAGCGCTAGGCGTTTCAAGCTGGTCAATTTGGGATTGTGCACCATCAAAATTTCCACTAGATTTCGGTATGACAGAAAGTGCTTACGTACTTGAAGGCGAAATTCATGTGACACCACAGGGTGGCGAAAAAGTAGTCATTAAAGCGGGTGATTTCGTTGTGTTCCCTAAAGGCATGAAATCAAACTGGGAAGTTGTTTCACAATTGAAAAAACATTACAAACATAGTTAATTTAGTTTGTACTGAATAATAAAAAAGCCTTGATTAATCAAGGCTTTTTTATTGCCTTTTAATAGGCCTAAATTTCTGTAGTGAGTGCCTCTTTTAACATTTCAATACGCTTCATATCTAATTTCTGACCTTTTTTAGCTGAAATTAAAAAAGTATCTTCTGCACGATTACCGAGGGTATTGATTTTTGCATTATGTAGTTCAATATCTTGCATTAAAAATTTATGCGCTAACATTGCAAGCAAACCAGGACGGTCGTTAGCCACAATATCTAGCTTGTGATAATTATTTTCAGCTTCTTCAGTGATAGTAATTTGTGTTTGTATCGGCATATGTTTAACTTGCCGGCTTACGCGACCTTGCAACGGCGATTCTAACTCACTATTTTCAGATAGCTTTTTAGTCAACTCTACCTCAATAAATTTTAATAAACCACTATAACTTACTGACTTACCTGATTGATCTAAAACAATAAAGCTATCTAAAGCATAAGCGTGATCTGTCATGTAGATTTTTGCCTCTGCGATTCCATAACCCATGCGATCAAAGAAGTTGCAAATGCGTGTGAATATCTCACTGTGATCTTTAGTGTAAATCATTACCTGAATACCATCGCCACTGGGGCTTAATCGTGCCCGTATAATCGGTGTAGTACTATTTAAATGTGGTGTAAGCAACCGACTATGCCATGCAATTTCATCAGACTCATGACGTATGAAGTAGCTGGCGCCAAATTGAGCCCATAAAGGCTCGTAGGCATTAGCACTTAAACCAAATTTATTTAACTTTCCTGCAGCTTCTTTTTTACGTGCTGCAATTGCCTGTTGTGTAGGTAATATCTTGTGTACTAATGCATGCTTTGTTGCATAGAATAAGCTCTCTAGTAGCCGAGCCTTCCATGCATTCCATACTGCTGGGCTTGTACCACGAATATCTGCTACCGTCAGTAAGTAAAGCGCGACTAACCTATGTTCATTTTGCACGAAATGCGCAAATGATTCGATTACAGCAGGGTCAGATAAGTCAGACTTTTGTGCTGTGGATGACATCTTTAAGTGGGCATCAACAAGCCAAGCAACTAAAGCGCAGTCTGCTTTGGGTAAGCCATGCAGTTTGCAGAATTTAATTGCATCGACGGTGCCTAGTGCGGAGTGGTCGCCACCACGCCCTTTAGCGATATCATGGAATATTGCAGCTAAATATAGTAAGTGTGGTGCATCAAACGCCGCAAACAATTGACTGCATAGTGGAAATTCGTGCTTAAGTTCAGGTTTAGCAAAGCGACGTAAATTAGCTAATACATTAAGAATATGCTCATCTACCGTGTAAACATGAAATAAATCATGTTGCATTTGGCCGATAATTTTACCGAAAGCAGGAATATAGCAGCCTAGAATGCTATAGCGATTCATCGCTCGTAGGGCATGATTCACACCATTAGGCTGTGAGAGTATCTGCATGAACAGTTTTTTATTATCTGGGTTTTGTCTAAAGTCGTGATTCACCAGATTTTTAACACGCTGCAGATTGCGTAACAGTGTTGCGCCCATACCTGTCAGTTCTGGATGCTGTTCTAACAGTAAAAAAGCTTCTAAAATAGCTGAGGGCTTTTGTTGTAACAAGCCGGCAGTTTTTGCCTCAAGTAATTGATCATGCGCTTCAAAATGGTCGTTAATAGGTTTAATCACACGTGGCATCGCTAATTGCATTTGCTGTAATGATTTAAGCAAAATCTCATTCATTAACCGCACGAACTTAACGCTTCGGTAATAACTCTGCATCAACTGCTCACTGGCACGCTTACGTGTAGTGTTTATATAGCCTAATGTAGATGCCAATTCATTTTGAAAATCAAACAGCAGGCGATCTTCACGACGGTTACTTAAAAAATGTAAGCGTATGCGCAATAATTGTAGGTTTCTTTGGTGTTGTTGAATCCTCCGTGCCTCATACGCAGTGATGATATTCTGGCTTGCTAATAAAGCCCAAATATTGCTGGCATGTGTATGCGTTTCGCTGTGCATATTCAAGCTGCGGGTAATCCACAGAATCATGTGCAAATCACGTAAGCCACCAGGACTTTCTTTGATGTTAGGCTCTAAGTTGTATGCAGTATCGTTAAACTTAGCATGACGCCTTTCTTGTTCTTTAAGTTTTGCTACAAAAAAACTTGCAGCGTCCATTGTGTCGCTAATCCGGCGTAGATAATCTTGGTATAGCTTAGCCTCACCAATCAGTAAACGAGATTCGATTAAATTAGTTTGTACCGTAATGTCTTTTTTAGCTTCATCTATACACTCATCTAGAGAGCGTACACTATGACCAACATTTAAGCCTATGTCCCACAATATGCCGACGAATGCTTCAATGTTACTATTGATGTCATTCTCATTAGCATTTTCTGAAACCAACTTGGGTACTAAAATGAGTAAGTCTATATCTGAATATGGATAAAGCTCGCCACGACCATAACCACCTACTGCGATTAAACAACAGCTATGATTAATATGTGCTTGTGCCCATATTTCAGACAATAAGCCATCGATCAGCTTGCAATGCTGCTTAAATAAACGTGTGGTGTTAGGGGTTTGTAAAAAATCTGCCTTTAAAGCGGCAAAGCCTTCTTTAAGTCGTTGGCGCCAAATGGCAAGCTGATTTTTTTCGGCGGATTTTTCAACATTGTTATCGCTCTGGAGCATATAACTTAAAGCTTAAGCAGTTATAAATGCAGGTGCGGCTGGTGAGCCACTTGATAAAGTCATCACTTCATAGCCAGTATCAGTCACCAAAATAGTATGCTCCCACTGTGCAGAAAGGCTGCGATCTTTTGTCACTATCGTCCAGCCATCCGGCATTTGCTTAATATCACGCTTACCGGCGTTAATCATAGGTTCTATGGTGAACATCATGCCAACTTTTAATTTTATGCCCATGCCTGGTTTGCCATAATGTAGTACTTGTGGGTCTTCATGAAATACTTTACCAATACCATGCCCACAAAACTCACGTACTACGCTGTAACCACTTTTTTCCGCAAAAGTTTGAATTGCATAGCCTATATCACCCAATGTGGCACCTGGTTTCACTTTAGATATACCTATCCACATCGCTTCATAGGTAATATCGCATAAACGTTTAGCTTGTATTGATGGGTCGCCCACATAGAACATGCGGCTAGTATCACCATGGTAGCCATCTTTTATCACAGTAACATCAATATTTACGATATCACCATTTTTTAATACTTTCTCACCTGGTACACCATGGCAAATCTGCTGGTTTACCGAGGTGCAAATAGATTTAGGGTAGGGCGTATGGCCATCAGGTGCATAGTTTAATGGTGCTGGAATCGCATGTTGTACATTTACAATATAATCATGGCATAGTTTATCTAGTGCTTCTGTAGTCACTCCATGTACGACGTGTGGTGTAATGAAATCAAGCACTTCAGATGCAAGCTTGCCTGCAATGCGCATTTTTTCGATATCTTGCTTGTTTTTAATTGTGATAGCCATGAACTTAACTAATTTAATGATTTAATACAGTATTTTAACATACCCATTGTGATGCTGCTTTAACCGCTAGGTTCAATTCAGCATTGATTTTTAAAATTTTTCGCAAAAACTCTTTAGTAAAAACTACTTAAAGGCTATTAACTTGTAATTAGTTTTTGTAAAAGCGACAAAAGCTAGCGAACTCAATTAGTTAATGGTATTATTCTGCCTCTGCAATTTAGCAGAAGTGTATTTAATTTAATGTGATTTCAATCTGGATTTGCATTAAGGTTAAGTATAGAAAATTTACACGTACCCAATCAAGGGTGCTTTAAGATACAGGCTCTTAATTAAAGGCTTGTAAAATAAGGTGTTTTTGGTGTTGCGTGAATTCATAACCCTTTTGAAAAGAGAATAGTATGTCTGTAACCATGCGTCAAATGCTGGAAGCTGGGGTTCACTTCGGCCATCAAACACGTTACTGGAATCCAAAAATGGCACCATTCATTTTTGGCGATCGTAACAAAATCCATATTGTAAACCTTGAAAAAACATTGCCAATGTTTGAAGATGCACTTAAACACGTGCGTACATTGGCTGCTAACAAGGGCCGTATTTTATTCGTAGGTACTAAACGCCAAGCGCGTGATATCGTAAAAGAAGAAGCTAGTCGTGCTGGCTGTGCTTACGTTAATCACCGCTGGTTAGGCGGTATGCTAACTAACTTTAAAACTGTCAAACAATCGATCAAACGTCTGCATGACTTTGAGGCGATGTTGCTTGATGGCAGTTTAGAAAAGTTCGGCAAAAAAGAAGCGTTAGGTTATAAGCGTGAAATTGAAAAATTAGAGCGCTCAATCGGCGGTATTAAAGAAATGGGCGGTTTGCCTGATGCTATTTTCATTATTGACGTTGGTCATGAAAGTGGTGCGATTACTGAAGCTGCTAAATTAGGTATTCCAGTGATTGGCGTTGTAGATACCAACAACTCACCTGATGGCGTAGCTTATGTTATTCCTGGTAACGATGACTCTAGCCGTGCAATCCGTTTGTACGCTCGTGGTATTGCAGATGCGGTATTAGAAGGCCGCAGCTCTGTGATTTCTGAGCTTGTTAAATCTGCTAGTGAAGAAACCGTAGAAGTTACTGAAACTGCTGCCGAGTAATTATTGTTAGCTTAAAAGGG
>JBKJRF010000213.1:0-5238 GCA_046594825.1 Methylotenera sp. | reverse complement strand
CCTTCAACAAGCACGTCATACATGATTGGTTTTGCCCAACATGTGGCATTCATCCGTTTGGCGAAGGTACCGCTCCGTCTGGTCAGGAAATGGCGGCAATCAATGTCCGTTGCCTTGAAGGTATAGATTTGGCGGCATTATAAAGTTAGAAATTTCAATAGACGCGGGCGCTAAGAACATTTGCCTTTCTGGGATGCCACACCTTCTCATGGTCTGATCACGTAGGTTGTTTAACAAGCCTCAAATAAGGTTTTAAGGTTTTCCACCCGTTCGGGAACATGGAACTCGCGTCGGCATCGGATACTGAGGGTACTATAATCACATCATCCCCTGTCTTCCAATTTACTGGGGTGGCAACTTTATGCTTAGCAGTTAACTGCATTGAATCCAGTACACGCAAAATCTCATCGAAGTTACGGCCAGTGGTCATCGGGTAGGTCAACATGAGCTTGATTTTTTTATCCGGACCAATGATGAATACCGAACGCACGGTCGCATTGGTGGCGGCGGTCCGGCCTTCCGAATTGCCTGCTTCATCAGCGGGAAACATGTTGTAAAGCTTGGCTACAGCCAGATCGGTGTCGCCAATCATCGGGTAATTAACAGCATAACCTTGGGTTTCTTTAATATCCTCGGCCCATTTGCTGTGATTTTCTACGGGGTCGATGCTTAAGCCGATAACTTTGCAATTCCGTTTCGCAAATTCGGGCGCAAGCTTTGCCATATACCCTAATTCTGTCGTGCATACCGGCGTAAAGTCTTTAGGATGAGAAAACAGGATTGCCCAGGAGTCGCCAATCCACTGATGGAAATCGATCGTACCCTTGGTTGTGACGGCCGTGAAATTTGGAGCTTCATCGTTAATGCGTAATGACATGTCATTTCTCCTTTACTAATGTAATAGTAATAATACCGGCATTTCCAATCTGCCAAGGATTTGCTGGCGAACCGATTTAGGCTGTCCAAATTAGGATAAATAGTGCCGGAACGATTCTAATAAAAGCCTATGCTCTCGAGCATAGATTGTCAATCATACTAAGCATCATCTCAAAATACATCCATGACGTCAGAGACGAAGGTTACGCGCAGAGAGGGTACCTGACAGAGTTGCACGGATCTCAGCACAAGCAATCATGCGCGACACCTAGAGGAGCAAGTCGGCGAAGCGTTTTCGAGAAGCAAGCGAGAGTCTGACTTAGTGCGCGAAGTCTAAGGTCAATCGGACACGGAAAGTATTAAGCGTTTGAACGGCGGTTTGGGGCCGATTAATTACCGTTGAAATCTGTATAGTGGTTGTCTCGTTTGGGTCGTTAGGAGCTAATCAGAGCTACATCTAACGACAATAGAACAGATTGAATCTCGTCAAATAATGGTCTTGCATTAACGTCTAATTGAGTGCAGCGCCATTGCAAGTTACACATAACATCAAATACATATTGCTCTTTGGGCGATACCTCACAACGGTCTAGCAACTCTTCTAACAAACAAGAAAATGCGCGTACTTCTATGCGCTGGACGCTCATAGCAAAATGTAGATTGTCTAGTGGAACGAACGAAGCTGCACCGAAATCGCCCAGCAAACAATCACTTTGTGCATTCCACAAAATATTGTGTGCGTATAGGTCACCGTGCATCACACCTTTTGAATGTAAATGTTCTGCAGCTTTCGCAACGCTTTGTGCAATATTCAAAACGGTTGCTAATGTGAATCGACTTTCTGCTGAATAACTGTCGCGAGTGCAGGATTCTAAGCTTGGCGGTTCTGCAAGATTAACGAAGCTTGGCGCAATCAACGACATTACCAACCCTGTTGCGTTTTGGGGATGCCCACTGATTTCCCCTAGCACCGGAATTAATCCTGAATGGGCCCCAGCCGCAATGTATGCGGCTTTTTCGCTACGAGGTAACCCGTCACTAGTTAGGTTACCTTTAAACACCTTAACTGCGACAGGTACGGTCACGTCTTCTAATTGATGGTTTGCACGATATATTACGCCCGAAGCGCCTTCGCCTAAAATTTGCTGCAATTCGAGAGTTGACCAATCGATTTGTGTAATGTTTTGTTCAGTTGTAGCTACTAACTCATCGGCATCGCTAAATGGATTACCCGCATAAGCTAGCCAAGCAAGTTTGGGCAACGACAACAACCAACTTGGCAATTGTGTAAAGCAATTCGCGGAGATGCGGAGCAACTCCAATCTAGTGCAAGCGGACATCTGTATGGGTAAGTCCTGCAACTGATTGCCACTCAACATGAGCTTTTGCAGAGAGGCGCATGATCCAAGCTCATTAGGTAATTCTGTGATTTTATTATCAGTCAAAATCAACCATCGCAGCTTATTAGGTAAGGATGCAGCAGATACTTTATTGATTCTATTTGCTTTAAAACCAACCATCTCAAGATTTTGGCACTGCCCCAATACTTCTGGCAGCTCAGAAAAAAGGTTATTCGAGCAGAAAATCACACGTAATTTGTACAGTCTAGGCAGGTCATCAGGCAAGCTAGATAAAGCATTGCCCGATAAATTCAGAATCTCTAAGGAGTCGGCTAGATCAAAGATTTCATTGGGAAAATCGGCCACGCCACAAGAAAGATCAAGGCGTTTGATGCCGGTTAATTTACCGGAACGTAATAGTGATAACGTGTGCATGTTGCCACTATACCAAACCTAGTAGCTGACTCAGCAATGCGTTGTCAGTAATGCGGCCATAATTTATAACTACTCGATATTAAATGCTAACCGCTGTATTTATTGCGACATTCACTACGGGTTTTGCATAATTAAACGCGTCAGAGAAAAATGCATCTTCCGCTAGCCCTGCTTGTAAAAAGCTAGCATGTGCTACTTCCACCATGCCTGGTGCACCACAGCAATAAACTTCATACTCAGACAAGCCAACATTAGCAAAATCGTCCAGCACGGCTTGATGCACAAAACCTGTACGACCTTGCCAGTTGTCTTCTACGGTTGCATCGGATAACACAGGAATATACGTAATATGTGGGTATGACGCTGCCCAAGCTTCAGCCAAAGCCGGCATATAAAGATCTTGCAAGGATCGCGCGCCCCAATATAAGATAATTTTACGGTTCATATTGTGATGCAGCATATGCTCTATGATGCCTTTAAGCGGCGCAAAGCCTGTACCGCCCGCCACCATAATAATTGGTTTTTCTGAATCATCGCGTAGATAAAAACTGCCGAATGGCGCTTCAATGCGCATGATGGCTTTATCTGGCATTTCATTAAACACATATTGTGTAAACTGGCCGCCTGGAATCAAGCGTAAATGTAACTCTAACAAGTTGTCCACATGTGGAGCATTTGCAAGTGAAAAAGCACGACGCTTGCCATCTTTAAGCAAAAATTCTATATATTGGCCTGCCATGAACTGTAAAGATTGATTGCTAGGTAGCTTTAAAAACAAAGCCATAACATCGTGAGAAAGCTGTTCTTTGCGTTCTACGCGTGCTGGAATAATTCGCGGTGGAATCACGCTGGAATTGATTTCACGGCATTCTATAGTAAGGTCTGATAATGGTCGTGCACAACAAAATAACGCTTTACCCGCCGCTTTCTCAGCCTCTGTTAATGTGCCATCTGCATAGTCACCATAATCAACTGCTCCACTTAAAATACTGCCTTTGCAGCTGCCACAAGTACCATTGCGGCAACCGTAAGGAATGTTAACACCTGCATTAATAGCTGATTCCAGCACCGTTTCATAAGCTTTTGCAGTATAGCTATGGCCGCTGGATTGAATAGTAATTTGATGAGTCATGCAATGTGCTTTCTAAATGTGCTATATATTTTATATCTTGCTGTTTAGTCTTGTCAGAGATGTAAACCTTACTTATTATCTGATTTTTTAGATAATTAAGTTTTGTGGCGCTATCTAATCTTCACGATGAAACTCCCCTTCGATCACATCGTCATTAGCGGCTTCCCGGGTTTGGTGTTTTGATGCATTTTGTCCATTTTTGTTCACTGGAATCAACAACAAAACAACCGCGATAATATCAGTGAGCACCCCAGGTATAATGAGCAATATACCCGCCACAATATTACGGGCGCTGCCAAACAACGCTTTTATTGGGTTGCCGCCTTGCGTTAAACTTTGCATCAAGCGGCCAGAAAGTAATAATTTCTCATCGCGAATAAGTTGTAAGCCCAACAGGGCAACAACGACTAAATACAATAGTACCCACCAACCATATTGATTGGCCAAACTGACCAAAACCCATATTTCAGCAACGGGAAAAGCAAGTAAAGTCAGCGTTATTATTAACCGCATGTGTAAGTTATCTCCAATTCATTGAACGTATAATGCTAATTATCCATCTATAGTGTATGGCGTTTATAATGTGTAATTACAAGATTCAATAATAACAATAACTTAAATTATTAAAATGGAATGTTACTAATTGAAAAATTTATTATCAAAACACTTGTTATCCAGCTTAATAACCGTGTTTGCACTTTGTTTCTTTCAAAATATCTATGCTAATGAAACCAATCAAAGCTCTACTATCAACTCTTTAATTGAAGACAATAGTAATGAAAGTTTTTTATCGCCAGATGTAGCATTTAAGCTTAATTTAACTGCCGTAGATGCCAGTAATATTAAGGCGGCTTTTACGGTCGCTCCCGGTTACTATTTGTACAATAAGCGTATTAAGTTTGAAATTCAACAACCAGATAATGGCAAAGTTGAGGCTATCACTTTACCTGCTGGCGAAATCAAAGAAGATCCTAATTTTGGTAAGCAAGAAGTCTATCACCATGATTTTAATGCGAACATTAAAGTCGTTGCAGTTAAAAATAATACTGTAACGATAGCTGCAACTTATCAAGGTTGTAGTGAAAAGGGCTTATGCTACGCACCCATCAAAAAAACATTTTCTGTAGATTTACCTACTGCGAATAATGCGGTGAGTGCGTCTGGTACACCATCAACTAATGATAACGACATTACCAAAGTCTTAAAGTCAGGCAATTTATGGTTAGTGATCGCTGGTTTTTTTGCCGCTGGCTTGCTGTTATCTCTGACTCCGTGCGTTTTGCCTATGATACCGATTTTGTCCAGCATCATTGTCGGCAGTCAAAGTAAACAGGTTAAGCCATCAAAACTACATGCATTTGGCTTGTCTGTGGCTTATGTATTAGGCATGGCTTTAAGCTATACATTAGCAGGTATTGCCGCCGGGTTATCAGGCAGTTTGCTTAGCCAATCACT
>JBKJRF010000171.1:0-6344 GCA_046594825.1 Methylotenera sp. | reverse complement strand
GGTGGCATGGGCGGTATGATGTAATTCTGCATTTAGTATTAGCGATACGGCGTTGATTTCTTCGCGCACTCCTGACTGTACTCAAATGTACTATCTGTGTCGTGTGCTCATCATCGCCTTGTCTCGCTTTCTTACTAAAAACAGAATGGTCTAGTCATCACTAGAAACCAAAAAGCCTCGTACCAAGTTAAATTGGGCGAGGCTTTTTTACGCCCACTTAAAAGTAGGGTGGGCAACTTATTGCCCACCCTACTTGGCTGGAATACTTAACCTGTATTTCATAATAAAAAACCTCGCCGAAGCGAGGTTTTTTATTAGCCAATCAATTTGACGTCAAATGAAGCGTCAATTAGGATGGCTATTTGTGTTAGGCGCTGACAAAGGAATTTGTGATGTTTGGATTTTTCAAAAGGAAAGCCTCAAAACCTACAACATCTGAATTAGAACAGATGACTGCTTCTGCCTGTGTTGAGGTAAAGAAAAAGTGGAGCTACTTTCATTCATCTTTACATTTCAAGGATGGTGTGGCGCTGTCTGAAAAAATTAATTTATTTGCTCAACCAGTTCAATAATTTTTCCAGAGCGAATATCCTGCACTTTTAATTGGCTCTACTGAAATGTTTTGGCTTATATTGTTTACAGCAATTCTAGAATCGGGCACTCACCCCAAAGATGAGGTCAACGCCGCCATTGCAGACTTACAACAAAAGCAGCCTCAGTCAAATAGGGAGCTGTCTCCATTTACCAGCGCACTGCAAAACTTTATCAACGAGGCACAAAGCTGCGCGCAGGAGTTCTTCAGCAACGCAGAGTACATAGAGCGCGAACTTCCAAAAGTGGAAATAACCGACAACCTATGTCAAATGACGTTGCGTATATGCAGTGCATTGAAAGCGACCAGAGATGAGATTTTTATCGAGTTTCAGAGTGGGAAGAGCACATCACTTTCTCACTAAGAGTACGCTAATCGTGCTGAAAAGGTAGTTAGTCTGCTATCCAAAGACTTGAATGAATTGCATGTTCTCGCTATCTCTATCAGAGCGCAGGCTGACATTAACCAAAAATTTGGATTAACAAGCATGCTGATTGGAGAGTCAGCTACTAATATCTACCAAGCATTTGCACAAGTCTATGATACCGTCAAAGAAATTAGTAATGCATCGAGACGCGTCTAACAATTTATTCAAAAAGACTAACCTAAAGCTATGTAGGGTGGGCAACTTGTTTGGCCTCGCGTATAGGCACCGTGGCTTCGTGGGCAATTATTGCCCACCCTACAAAACTAAAGTTAAAGGTGACAACCTTGATCAAGAAGCTGGTATCAAAATCGTTCTTCGTGCTGTTGAAGAGCCATTACGCCAAATCGTACAAAATGCTGCATCAGCCCGTGTAGGTTGGGCTGAACTTGTGAAGCCCAACGTCACCCAGGTTGCTTGTTGGGCTTCGCTACGCTCTGCACCAACCTACAAAAACCTAAAGACCCAACGAGCCTATTGATTTTTATATAGAAAAGGTATATTTTATATACCATGATAACTTTTGAATTTGACGACTCGAAAAGCCAGGCAAATCTTCTAAAACATGGCATCAACTTCATTGATGCTCAAGCGCTATGGAATGATCCAAGTTTGTTGGAAACTCCCGCAAAAACAGAGGATGAGCCACGTTATCTCATAATAGGCATCATTAACGAAAAATGCTGGTCAGCCGTGATTACCTACCGAGATAAAAACATCCGTCTTATTTCTGTTCGTCGCTCACGCACCGAGGAGGTTGCATTGTATGAAAGCTAAAGATTTTGAAAAGCAATTTGACGAAGATATTGATATCACTCAATCACTTGATTTGCCAAAAGCCAAACGTGTTTTACAAGAACAAAAACGCGTTAATGTGGATTTTCCAACCTGGATGATTGAGTCCTTAGACCGAGAAGCTGGAAAGCTCGGGGTTACTAGGCAATCCATCATTAAAGTTTGGCTTGCCGAACGTTTGGAACATCGCACCTAGCACATCAAGCGGGCTGGCGCACATGGATTATTTGCATTACAACCCCGTTAAACATGGCTTGGTAAAACAGGTTAAAGATTGGCCATATTCCACATTGCACCGATACGTTGAAAAAAGCGTATATGGTGAAAATTGGGCGATGCAGGTATTATTGGATGAAAATTGGTTTGGCGAGGGGTAAATGAACAGGTGCGAAAACGCGTGGGCAACAAGTTGCCCACCCTACATGGCTATTAATTTTAGCAAATCAATATCAAGAGTATAAATAATGAGTGGAGATCAAATTTATTGGGGTATATCTATAGTGTGTTTGCTGATTTCTGTACCAATATCACTAAAGATGAATAAATCGCTACATAAAACATCTCCTAATTTAAAGTCTTAAAAATGGGGATATTATATTGGCTTGATGGGTACTTTAAGTTTTGGTGCTTTTAGCATACATGCGTTTCTTGCTGCGTCAAAAACCTATGGGAGTCAATACGATATGTTTATTGTATGGGGAACTTTATTTGCAATCTCCGCGGTTGCTCATTACTTCATTATTAAAAGAAATAAGTGGGCTTGGATTATTGGAGGCATACTAGAATTGAACCCAGTATTATGGGTTACAAATTATATGTACCTAAAGAATCGTTGGGGTGAAATGAGTAGTCTACGATTGACAGACACGCTAAGTAATGTAAATAAAATCTCCTTCGTTAGCCGTGTACTCATTGTAGGCTCTATTTTTTGGATGCTTGCAGCGTTAGGTTTTGTTTTTATATTTAAGCCATACGGAAATTATGTAAGTGAGCTAGAGTGGTGGCAAGTTGCTAAGATTATTGTTTTACCAATTGTAGTTACTGTTGTAGGGTATTTCTTATACTCCAAGGTTATCCAACAAAAAGACTAGGTTTACAGCCAAGTAGCCATTGTTTTCCCACGCGTATAGGCACCGTGACTTCGTGGGCAATTATTGCCCACCCTACAAAACTACGGTTACAACGCGGCTAACGAAACTTACGGTGACATGGTAGAAATGGGCGTGCTTGACCCAACTAAAGTAACTCGCTCAGCATTGCAAAATGCAGCATCAGTAGCAGGCTTGATGCTAACGACTGATTGTATGGTGGCTGAATTGCCTAAAGACGATGGCCCTTCTATGGGTGGCGATATGGGCGGTATGATGTAACTTTTGATTTTGTATCATCGTACTGCCGATTGAAAAATGCTGCAGGATGATACAAGTTAAATCTAAAAAGCCTCGCAATTGCGAGGCTTTTTTATTGTCATAATTACTTGATTTATAATGCATTTAAGTGTGTCACCCATATGAGTATTGTGGAAATATGGCAATAAGAATAAACTCTTTTTCATAGCTTAACGTATTGAGTAATCTTCATTACCAATAGGCAAAAAAAACCCCGACTTAAGGGGAATAAAATCGGGGTCGAAGATGCCTCATCGTCAAAGGCTTCCGCTCAGGGAGGAAAGAAGCGGAAAGATAACTTTCGTTATCTATAAATCAGACTAAATTATTTCAGATTTAGTTCCAAGAATTTCGCTATTTTCTGCCCTGTTTTCCGAGCACTAATCACCCGCTGCAGAACTTTCACCATAAATTTCATCTGAAGCCATGCGATAATATCGCTATGGAAATTCAAAACTCATTGCTTACCGGTTTAAATAATAAACAACTAGAAGCCGTCACTTTACCGCACCAATCTGCACTGATATTAGCAGGAGCAGGAAGCGGTAAAACACGCGTACTGACCACGCGTATCGCATGGCTGATTCAAACGGAACAAGTATCGCCCACTGGTCTATTAGCAGTCACCTTTACCAATAAAGCCGCAAAAGAGATGCTCACACGGCTAACTAGTATGTTGCCAATTAACACCCGTGGCATGTGGGTGGGCACCTTTCACGGGCTGTGCAATCGCTTATTACGTGCGCATCACCGTGAAGCTGGCCTACCTGCTAGCTTTCAAATATTAGATACCGCCGACCAGCTTTCTGCCATCAAACGCTTGATGAAGTTGATGAATGTTGATGATGAAAAATTTCCACCCAAACAAGTACAAGGATATATCAATAGCTGCAAAGATGAAGGTTTGCGGGCGCATACTGTCGATGCTTTTGACCCTCATTCAGAAAAACTGCGTGAGATCTTTGAGGCTTACGATAAACAATGTCAGCGTGATGGAGTGGCAGACTTTGCCGAACTTTTATTGCGCTGTTATGAGCTACTTGAGCGCGATGTGCATATTCGCCAACATTACCAAAGCCGTTTCAAATACATATTGGTTGATGAGTTTCAGGATACCAACCGTTTGCAATACCTCTGGCTGAAATTATTGGCAGGTCAAAAGAATAATCAGCTGCAAAATTGTATGTTTGCCGTAGGCGATGATGACCAGTCCATTTATGGCTTTAGAGGTGCTCGCGTTGGCAATATGCGCGATTTTGAAACTGATTTCCTTATTGAGCATATCGTCAAACTTGAAGAGAATTACCGTTCACACAGCAATATTCTTGATGCTGCCAACGCAATTATTTCTCACAATAAAAATAGGTTAGGCAAAAATTTGTGGACTTCCGCAGGTGCAGGAGAACCAGTACGCCTGTATGAAGCCTACAACGATAACGATGAGGCGAGCTTTATAGTTGATGAAATCAAGATGCTGCATGCAGAGGGTACTGAACTAGGTGAGATCGCCCTGCTTTACCGTTCAAATGCACAATCACGTATTTTAGAACACGCATTATTTTCAGCCAACTTACCTTATCGCGTATACGGCGGTTTGCGCTTTTTTGAACGAGCAGAAATCAAGCATGCACTGGCATACATGCGCTTAATTGCTAATGCCAATGATGATACAGCCTTATTGCGTGTCATTAACTTCCCTACTCGTGGCATTGGTGCACGTAGCTTGGAGCAATTGCAAGAATCTGCGCGCGCTGAAAATTGCAGCCTCTGGCAAGCAGCCATTAACAAAGTAGGCAACGGCAAATCTGGCGGCAAAGGTATTGAAGGTTTTGTCGCACTGATTCGGCAAATGATAGACGAAGCCTATGGCATTAGCCTGGCTGAATTAGCTGAGTTAGCGACTACGCTCTCTGGTTTAGTCGCTCACTATCAAAACGATAAAGAAGGTGAAGACCGCATTGAAAACTTGAAAGAGTTAGTCACTGCGGCAGTATCGTTCACTAATCAAGATTTTGGCAATCACAACAACGTAGATGGCGAAACCGAACAAGATTTACTCACACAATTTTTAAGTCACGCGAGCCTAGAGGCGGGTGAACACCAAGCAGATGTAGGTCGTGAAGCCCTGCAACTCATGACAGTACATGCTTCAAAAGGCCTAGAATTTAAAGCAGTGTTTATTAGCGGCTTAGAAGAAGGTTTGTGTCCGCATGAGCAAAGCCTTTATGAAAACAGTGGCTTAGAAGAAGAACGCAGACTCATGTATGTAGCTGTAACCCGTGCTAGGCAACGTTTATACTTAAGCCATGCACAAAGCCGCATGTTGCATGGGCAAGTGCGTTATGGCATCCCATCACGCTTTTTAGATGAAATACCAGATGGCTTAATTAAACGCTTGAATAGCAAACCTGTCACAAAATCTGGCAGTGGACGCGACTACAACGAACTGCCAGCCATGATGAGCAAACAGCAAAGCAATAATCAGAAAAATGCTATGCCCTGGAAGATTGGCCAGCAAGTAGCACATGCAAAGTTTGGCAATGGGGTCATCGTGAGTTATGAAGGCAACGCAAATGACATGCGTGTGCAGATCAATTTTGGGCGCGAAGGCTTGAAATGGCTAGCTTTGGAGTTTGCTAAACTCAATCCTGCTTAAGGAACAAGGTCATTACGAAATAATTGTGATGACTTTAACTCTCAGACTCAGTGATATTAAAAACATCCGCATAACTCGTATATAAGCTCGTCATCATGACGGGAATCACCACCAACAAGCCTATACCAAACGGAATAAGTGCAATAACTAACAAAACCATAAAAATTAAGCCATACAAGAGAAATGGCAGCATATTTTTTAGGCATGCCATGAAACTTAGCTTCATGGCTTCAACTGCAGTTAAGTTGTTTAAGCTGACTAATACTGGCGCAAACCAATAGGCCATCAGTATAGGCATGATAAAAATCATGGCAATTAAGAGAGGCAACATCATCGCACTGGCTTGCTCTGGGCTTACTGTGCCACCTTTCATCAAAACACTTAACGTATCTTTATCTAAGGTTAATACCACCATTACTGCAATAACCAGCAAACTTGCCATGTAGATACCGCCTACGGCAATAAGCTGTGCTGTATTTTGTTTAAAGC
>JBKJRF010000092.1:0-16108 GCA_046594825.1 Methylotenera sp. | reverse complement strand
TTATGTACTGGCGCAGTTACCATGGCGTCAAATTCATGATTGACGCAGCCTAACACCGCTGTTTTTAAAGTATCTAATACATACTGGCTATTATTACTATCTAAAACACCAACTGATACTGCGTTGCTCACCCCACAACTCAACACTGTTAACCTGCCATTGCCATGGTGCTGCTGAAGGGTGTTGCTGTTGAACGGTAGAGTTTGGAGTGGTAGGTTAAGCTGTGCAGCGCGTGTTTTAAGCATATCGCCATCTGCAATCACAACCACCTTAGCATTCAGCGGTTGTTGTGCCAGCATTACGCAAAGGTCTGGCCCTATGCCTGCTGGCTCACCCGCGGTAATGGCAATGCAAGGTAATTGCGTACTCACGCTATTTTTAAACTAAAGTAGTAAGGATGGATAAGTTAGAATTTTTCTTCACTAGTTTATTTTACTAGAATTTGTCTTCAAGCTTTATTTCTACATAAGCACGGTCACGCAGTTCGCGTATCCAATCTTGATAAGCTTCATCTGCTTTACGTGTGCGAATTTCTTGGCGAGCTTTTAAGCGCGCAGCTTCTTTGCTCATGTCCTGTTTACGACGCTCGATTACTTGGATAATATGCCAGCCAAATTGAGACAGTACAGGTTCACTTATTTGCCCATCTTTTAAACCATTCATGGCTTTTTCAAATTGAGGCACTGTATCGCCAGGGTTGACCCAGCCTAAGTCGCCGCCATTTGATGCAGTACTATCCTCTGAGAATTGGCGTGCCAACGCCTCAAACTTCTCGCCGTTATCAAGTCGTTCTTTAATATTATCCATTTTAACTTTGGCATCTTTTTCAGACATTACTTCTGAAAGTTTAATGAGAATATGGCGCGCATGTGTTTGATCGATGACTAGCGGTGAGCTACCGCCACGCTTGTTGGTAAGTTTGAGAATGTGAAAACCATTCGGGCTGCGCAATACTGGAGAAATATCACCCACTTGCATCGCTTTTAAAGCATCTAAAAATAGCGCCGGCATTTGTGAGCCACTTTTCCAGCCTAAATTACCACCTTCTAATGCATTTTGGGCATCAGAGAAACTTGCAGAAACTTTCGCAAAGCTAGTACCTGCCCGCAATTGTGTAAGTGCATCATCTACTTTAGCCTTCGCTTTTTGTATATCCTCTGTTGCGCCTTCTTCAGGCGTACGAATTAAAATGTGTGATATCTCAAATTCATCTTGGCTTTCATTGCTGGCAGCTTGAGTGGTTAAATAATTATCAATTTCGGATTCGGTAACGTTCACACGGCCATCCACTTCGCGTTCACGTAAGCGAGCAATGGTAATCTCACTGCGAATGTCTGATCTAAACTTACTCATGCTAATACCGTCTTTAGCCAGTGCCTCACCAAACTCTGTAAGTGTCATTTGGTTTTGTTCAGCAATACGCTCTATGGTTCTATCTAATTGATTGTCATCAATCTTTATGCCTGTTTGTGCCGCATATTGCAGCTGAAGGGCATCTGAAATCAGACGTTCCAAGATTTGTTTGCGCAACACATTTTCTTCAGGAAGCTCTGTGCCTTGTTTTTTAAATTGCGCGGTTACGCTGCGAATACGGCTTTCCAACTCTTGTTCAGTCACCACTGTTTGGTCAACGATGGCAACAATACGGTCAAGTTTAATGATCTCCGCAGCTTGCACAGCTAAATTGCCAAAACCGATAGATGTTGATGTCAGCACGGTGCAAGCAAGCAATGAGAATTTAATGGAAGGTCTAATCCAAGTATAAAGCCTAGTTTTGTTCAAACTTTTAATCCAACTGTGAATGTATTCGCGCAAAATAGTTACTCGTAATATGGTTGTTGATAGCTGTCAGGAATAAGGCCAGTAGCTACATAGCCTGGAACGTTACGTTTGATAACATTCAATGGATTTGCGCCTATTGAGGCTAATCCACCTAACTGCAGTTGAAAGAAAAATGCATAGTTGGCATTAGCTGTGGCCGTACTTACCCGTTGAATGACAGATCGAGTTTGCCAACAACCTGCATCATACTCTATACCGGCGAGGGTTTCGATGAACTGCTTATCCTGTATTGAGTAGTTAACTCTTCCGATGCCGTACCAGCCTTGACCTAACGGCCATTGTGCAGAAATGTCAAATTGGTCAATGCCTGTACTGACAAGGCTACCAGCTACATCACGTCTGTAACTGTAACCTAGGTTGAGGGCTTTGCCAGGTTCTGGGGCATAACGGCTAGTGAGCGAGGTGCGTACAGAACGCGCATCGTCTGTATTGTATTGCCAAAAAGCGTCTACATTCCAATTAGATTTTAGATTAGCAGACAGGCCTGCAATGATATCTGAGCTGTTATTTTTTCTAAAGTCAGCTCCAGGTAGTGCTACTACTTGATCAGCAAAATAATAACGTTGACCAATTGAAGCTGATAGTCGTTGTGTACCAGTGCTAGACTCAATAAGGCGTGTAGTTACCGCTAGACTTAGCTGATTAGCATTATTGATGCGGTCATTACCCGTGAATTGATTCTCACTGAATAAAGTACTGAAGTTCAAGTCAGCTTCGCTGGTATCGAAAATTGGAATGTTCGATTGTTTTTTATCGGGTATGTACACGTAATAAAATCTTGGTTCTATCGTTTGTGAATAATCACGATTTGCCACTTTGAAATTACGGTCAAAAAACAAGCCACTATCTAGGCTGAAAATCGGCAATGTCCGATCTTGGGATTGTAAGTTGTTAGCGATATTGTTCAGGTTGTAATTGGTATAGTGAACACCAAATTTAGGTGTGATGTACCCATACGATTGAGTCATTGGCAGGCTGATGCTTGGGTATAAGGTAAATCGAGTGCCTGTAGGTACAGGAGCGCCTGTAGTAGATATAGTAGGTGCGTTGCTATTTCTTTCAAACTCAACGAGTTGCGTATATAAATTAGCATCAACTGGGCCATACTCTTTACTTCCATTTAGTGTTAGTTGCGGCAAGCGCTCATAAGGAAAAGATAAGTTATCTAAAGTTTGGAATTTTTGTGCTAGCGCATTGAAGTTCCAATTGTCATCTACATAATCCACATTAAACTGCTGTGGCAAGTTAATGCGGCTAGTGGTGACAATCCGCGTAGATAAGTCGGCAAAATACTGATTGTCAGATACTCTTTCCACGCTATAGCCAGCAGACCAGCCATTACCAAAAGTTTGCTGATGTTTCAGGCTGGCGTAATAACGGGTGGAGTTACTTTGGCTATCATTTGGCAAGTATTCTAAGCTATCCATCCCAGAAAACGTATCACCTAAATATCTAAACTCAGTTTGTAACTGAACGCCACGCTTACTCAATTCGCGTGGTGTAATAGTTGCATCCATGTTCGGTGAGATATTCCAATAAAAGGGTGTAGCAACCTCGAAGCCACTTCGACTGGTGCTACCAATAGTAGGTGTAAGTAAGCCACTTTGTCGCAAATTGTTGTATGAAAAACTAATCCAAGGTGTGTAAAGTATAGGCACGCCTTTAAATTCAACATATGCATTTTTAGCAACACCTGATTCTGTATAGTCGCTGATTGTTAGTTCTTTTGCTTTAATATACCAGTCATCAACTCCAGCGGCGCAGGTAGTGTAACGCGCGTCTATCAGACGTTTTTTATCTTGCCCTTCAAAAAATATTGCTTTTGCATCGCCTCTAGATTGCGTGGAAGATAGCAGTGATTTTGGCGTTAAAGTCTCATTATCTTGAGTTGTGCTATTTTGATTTACATTGTCTAAAATCACATTAGCAATGCTTTCGTTATTCGATGCCGATGAGAAGTTGTTTGGAGCAGAGCTATTAGTCGCGCCCTGTGCTGCATTAGGCTCGGGTGTTTTGAATAAAATTATTGAGGCATCTTTCATTTCACCTATGCTTTCAGATAGGCGCATATGCAACTCGGGCCCTGTGATATTCCCATTGCCTACATTGATGCGTGCATTTCCCTCTACATGTAGCTCATCATTTTCTACATCGTAGTCAATTACATCGCCTAATATTGTTTGCTTGCCGCGAGTAATTGAAGCATTGCCAAGTGCGCGCATTTTTCGATCTAGGTGTAGCTCAAGCTTATCGCCATCAATAACTAGAGCATCACCCGACACATCATCCGGTGGCACGGTTTCACTCTCAGCCTGCACGCGTAGGCTGCACATCAGTAAAGCTGCGGTAAAGCCAGTTAAAAAACGGCTTTTCATCATGAAATTATCACTGAGATAATTGTTGATTTTGTTGTAGTAATGAATGATGAAGTGGAAGACACAGGTATATAGGTAAACGATTTTATTTTATCAATGATAAAATCTCATAAATTGCACTTTTTGGCAATCAATAAATCGTAATTCATCCTGTTGTGCATCAATTTTTAGATGCGATTTAAGTAACAGTTTGGCAATAGTATTTTAAATAACATTGGATAGGTCGCTGTGGATACAAGACAACAACAATTAGAAAATTGGTTAGGTACGATATTAAAAAGTACTAAATTAAACGATACAGAATTAAAAGCAGATTTACCACAGGCGGCTTTTAAACTTACCACCGCATCTGCAGATGCCAGTTTTAGGCGATATTTTAGAGTTCATTTGCCACAGCCATGTTTAGGAAATAGCACGCTGATAGCGATGGATGCGCCACCACCACAAGAGGATTGCACACCATTTGTTAAGGTTGCCGAGTTATTATTAGCTGCAGGTTTAAATGTACCAAAAGTGATTGCACAAGACTTACAGCATGGCTTTTTGTTATTGGGCGACTTAGGCGATGATACCTATTTAAGTGCGTTGGCCAGTAATGAGTCCGCACCTAAGTTTTATGAAGACGCAACTAATGCGCTCATTAAAATGCAACTCGCTAGTAAGCCAGGTGTATTGCCCATGTATGACCAAGCATTGCTCACACGCGAGATGCAGTTATTTCCAGATTGGTATGTGGCTAAGCATTTAAATACTACATTGAGTAATGAGCAACAGGTAGTATTAAATAATACTTTTACTGTGCTCAATAAAAACATATTAGCGCAAGGGCAGGTTTACGTGCATAGGGATTATCACTCACGTAACTTGATGATTACGAAAGAGAATAACCCTGGAGTTCTTGATTTTCAAGATGCCGTATATGGAGCCATTACTTACGATTTAGTCTCATTGTTAAAAGATGCTTATATAAGCTGGGAAGAAGAAAAAGTCATTGATTGGGCGGTGCGTTATTGGCAGCCTGCTAAAAAAGCGGGTTTGCCCGTACCTGACGATTTTTCAGAGTTTTATCGTGATTTTGAATGGATGGGTGCGCAGCGACATATTAAAGTATTAGGTATATTTGCCCGTTTGAGCCACCGAGATGACAAAGACGCTTACTTAAAAGATATGCCGTTAGTGATGACATATTTGCGCAAAGTATGTGAGCGCTACATAGAATTAAGGCCTATGTTGAGATTACTGAATCAGCTGGAAAATGTGAAGCCGAAAGAAGGATTTACCTTTTAATGCGCGCCATGATACTAGCCGCAGGTCGTGGTGAGCGTATGCGTCCACTCACTGACCATACTCCCAAGCCGCTATTGCAGGTAGGTGGTAAACCTCTAATTGTTTGGCATTTAGAACGGTTAGCACAAGCTGGTTTTACTGAAATTGTCATTAATCATGCGCATCTAGGTGAGCAAATTGAGAAAGTATTGGATAGTGGCAATCAGTGGGGTTTGACTATTCAATATAGCCCTGAAAAGATAGCTTTGGAAACGGCAGGCGGCATTGCAAATGCTCTGCACTTGCTAGGAGATAAGCCATTTTTAGTTGTGAATGGCGACACTTTTATTGAGATTGATTTTGCGTTACTCAAATTAGCGCCGAATAAACTAGCACATCTGGTAATGGTGAATAACCCACCGCAACATTTACAAGGTGATTTTGCTTACCATGATGGGAAATTATCGGTAGACGGCGAGCCTAAACTTACTTTTTCGGGTGTAGGCATTTACCAGCCTAGTTTATTTGCGCATGTAGAAAAAGGTCAGCCTGCTAAGCTTGCCCCCATTTTACGTGACGCAATTATTAAGAATTTAATATCAGCGGAACATTTCCAAGGCGTCTGGCACGATATTGGTACGCCAGCACGATTAAGTGATTTAGATGCTGAATTGAACCTAATGGCTAAAAAAGCCACAAAATAATGCATGATATTGATGTCCATTGTTAAAATAACTATCAATTCATAAAATTAAAAGTCACCAAAACTTCAAGATGAATGCTAACCAATTAAAAGTGAATGAATTCCAAGCTAGGCGACAAAGGTTGATGGTCAATATGGATGAAGGCATTGCCATTATCCCCACTGCCGCTGAAGCGATTCGGAATCGTGACAGCCATTATCCTTATCGTTTTGATAGCTATTTTTATTATTTAACGGGGTTTACTGAACCTGAATCTTTGTTGGTGCTAATCGCTGGTAATGCTTCAAAAGGAGAGTCTCCAAAAAGCATTCTGTTTTGTCGTGATAAAGATATTGAGCGTGAAATTTGGGATGGTTTTCGTTATGGACCAGAAGGTGCGCTTAAAGAATTTAGTTTTGACGAAGCGTACAGCATCAATCAATTAGATGCGCTTCTGCCCAAGCTCATAGCCAATCAAACTAAGTTATTTTATAGCTTGGGTGCAGATAACCATTGGGATGCTCGCGTGACTACCTGGTTAAATATGGTGCGTAGCCAAGTGCGTACAGGCATTGGCGCGCCAGCCGAGGTTATGGATGTGCGTCAGTTGATCGATAGCATGCGTTTGGTGAAAACGCCATTTGAGATTGATTTAATGCGCCGCTCAGCCAATATTGCCGCCGCTGCACATAATCGTGCCATGACGGTGACTAAACCGCATAAAAAAGAATATGAAATAGAAGCAGAATTTCTGCATGGTTTTTATTCCAGTGGTGCGCAAGCGCCAGCATACACTAGCATCGTTGCTGGAGGCGCCAACGCTTGTACACTGCATTACAACGCCAATAATTGTGTGTTGAATGATGGTGACTTGTTATTAATTGACGCAGGCTGCGAGTTGGATGGTTATGCCTCTGATATTACCCGCACTTTTCCTGTGAGCGGACAATTTAGTGCCGCGCAGAAAGATTTGTATGAGTTGGTATTAAATTCTCAGCTAGCAGCCATAGAAGTCGCCAAGGCAGGTAATCACTGGAATACTCCGCATGAAGCCGCACTTGATATCTTGGTGCAAGGATTTATTGACTTTAAATTATGCAAAGGCAGTAAAGATGCGGTCTTGGAAAGTGGCAGTTATCGCCAGTTCTACATGCATCGCACAGGTCATTGGCTAGGCTTAGATGTTCACGATGCAGGTGAATATAAAGATAAAGCAGGTAATTGGTCTTTACTTGAAGTTGGTAACACACTTACTGTCGAGCCAGGATGTTACGTGCGGCCTGCAGATAATGTGCCTAAGCATTTTTGGAATATCGGCATACGTATAGAAGATGACATATTGATTACGCCTAATGGTAATGAAGTGTTGACTATAAATGCTGTTAAAACAGTTGCTGAAATTGAAGCTTTGATGAAAAGTCATCGCGAATAGCTAATGCAAGCTAACAATAATATTGTGATTGTTGGTGGCGGGCCAGTAGGGTCAGTATTGGCGTTGCTGCTTGCCAAGCAAGGTTTGGCTGTAACGGTGCTGGAAGCTCGAAAACAGGGTGCTTCACATAGCGACAATCGTGCATTAGCACTATCTTTTGGTAGCAGGCGCATACTGGAAAAGCTTGGTCTTTGGCCGCAATTGATAACGCATGCGACGGCAATCAACACAATACATGTATCGCAAAAAGGTAGCATAGGTAGGACGATATTAAACGCTAATGACTATAAGCAAGATGCACTTGGTTATGTGTTGTCTTATGGGGCATTAAGTGCAGTCTTAGATGCTGCACTCAGCGCGCAAGTTAACGTTAACTTTGTATTCGATGCAAGTGCGCAAAGCATTACTCACCATGCCACTCATGCTAGTGTGACTTATCGTTATGTTGGCATAACTGAATCTCTACAAAGTGCGTTAGTAGTATTGGCAGACGGCGGTAGAAGCTTAGATGAGCTTGCAGAAGTGACGCGAGAAACCAAAGAATACGGCCATGATGCCTTAGTTACCAAAGTGCGAGCAGAGCTGCCACATAACAATATTGCCTATGAGCGCTTTACACCGAATGGTCCAATGGCACTGTTGCCCAATGGTGAGCATGATTTTTCATTGGTGTGGACGGGTAAAAAAGAATATATAGCGCCGCTGTTAACATTGAGTGATGCTGACTTTTTAGCGCAGCTTCATCAACAGTTTGGTGACAGGGTAGGTCGATTTTTGAGTGTAGAAAAACGTATGAGTTTTCCATTGAAAATGTCGCAACTTAAGACTGCTGAGTCACACGAGGCTGAATTATCTCATTTGGTAGTTATTGGCAATGCTGCGCAAACCATGCATCCAGTGGCAGGGCAGGGATTTAACGTAGGTTTGCGTGATGCAGAGTCATTAGCTCTGCATATTGCACGGGTATCTGATGTAGCACTTGGTAGCCCGGAAATGCTAACGGCTTATCGTACAAGCCGTAAATCTGACACAAAAGGCGGGCTGTTATTTACCGACTTTTTAGTGAGTGTTTTCTCAAATGATATGATTGGTATTTCAGGTTTACGAGGCGCAGGTTTGGGGTTGTTGGATGTTATTAAGCCTATCAAAAAAATGTTGGTCGGCAAAATGAGTTATGGCAAATGAGTGCTGAAACTTTACGTTCGGATGTCGCAATTATAGGTGCTGGGTTAGTAGGGCTTACAGCTGCCGTTGCATTTCATCAAGCTGGTTTTTCTGTGATATTGGTTGATAGCAAAGCACCTTTAGATACTGCATCGAATAATCAATCTGATGTTTGGGATAATCGAGTGTATGCAATTAGCCCAAAAAATGCAGCATGGCTCATGCGCTTAGGTGTCTGGTCGTTGTTAAATCCAAAGCGTACGTGCGAAATGCAGGCGATGGAGATATTGGCTGATAATATGCAATTACCCTTAGCTTTGTCAGCCAGTGATGCAAATGAAACTACTTTAGGGTTCATTGTAGAGGCTAAATCCCTAATGCAGGCACTGATGCAACAAGTGGAAAGTTTGGGCATACAATTATTGTTTGATAGTTCTTATCACCGTCTGACAAGTAATCTAAACAACACTACAGTACATCTGGATAATGATAAAACGATTGAATGCTCACTATTATTGGCGGCCGATGGCAGTCATTCTAGAGTACGCCAACAACTTAATATTGCTGTCCAGCAAAAGTCATATGATCAAACTGCGGTAGTGGCCAATTTTTCTGTTGAAGTATCGCATAATCAAATTGCTAGACAATGGTTCGCAAAAGATGCCGATGGTAATAATAGTATTTTGGCGTGGCTGCCGTTACTTAACAACCAAATTTCTATTGTGTGGTCTGTATCAAATAAATACGCTGATACCTTGCTAATGTTGAGTGAAGATGAGTTTACGAGAGCTGTTTTGAAAGCGGGGAGTGCTGAGTTAGGTGAACTTAAACTGATTAGTCCAGTGACGGCATTCCCATTAACTTTACAAAAATCTCATACATTAGTGCAAAATAGCGTGGTATTGATTGGTGATGCAGCACATCAAATTCATCCGATGGCAGGTCAAGGTGTAAATCTCGGTTTTAGGGATGTGATTGACTTGCTTGAAGTGATCAAAGAAAAAAATCAGTATCAGACGATTAATGATAGTAGTTTGCTCAAGCACTACACGCGTGTTAGAAAAGCTGATGTGATGAATATGTTATTGCTGACAGATGGGCTTTATCGGTTGTTTGAAAGTCAGAATAATGTAGTAAAAAAGGTCAGGAATTGGGGTCTAGTTGCAACTAAACAGAATGCTATTAGGAAAATGTTAGTTGCCAATGCGATCACACTTTAAAATCTAATGACTTAAAGTATCAATCAGTAAAAAAATTGTTTCATTTAAGGATCAGTAATGTTAAAAAAATTAGTTAGTTTCACGTTATTAAGTGCATTTGCTACGGTTGTTATGGCCGATGAGGCAAGCGTTAAAAAAGCTGTAGAAGCGGCTTACCCAAAATTTAAGGTGGATAGTGTCACTAAAACTAGTTATGCTGGCTTGTATGAAGTATTTATGGGCGGGCAGATTCTTTATACCGATGAAAAAATGACCTTTTTAATTGCAGATGGTCATGTAGTAGACCCTAAATCTAAAAAAGATATGACCGGTGAGCGTTTAGAAGAGCTAACAAAAGTCGACTTTTCTACTTTACGGCTAGATCAGGCGATTAAAATAGTGAAAGGTAACGGTAGCCGTAAATTGGTGGTATTTTCCGATGTGGATTGCCCTTACTGTAAACGACTAGAGCAAAATGAATTGGTGAATATTAGTGATGTAACTATTTATACGTTTCTCTACCCGCTGATACAACTACATCCGGATTCAGCTAATAAATCAAAATCAATTTGGTGTGCAACCAATCGCCCAAAAGCATGGGAGGATTGGATTTTGAATAATCAATTGCCCAAATCAACTGGCAATTGTGAAGTGCCGCTTGAAAAAGTCGGTGAGCTAGCTAGAAAACTCGGCGTTAATAGCACGCCAACTTTATTTTTTTCCGATGGTAAACGTATGGCAGGTGCACAACCTTACAAGGAAATCGAAAGAGCGATGGTTGCTGCAGCAAAGACTAAGTAATGATTATTTAATATAGTAAAAATTAAAATAAAAAAGCGACCTTCTAGGCCGCTTTTTCATATACTTGATTAATTAGCCTACTACTTGACCCATTTTGAATATAGGCAGGTACATGGCAATCACTAAGCCACCAATGAGTGTGCCTAGCACTACCATAATGACTGGTTCCATCAAGCTTGCGAGTGCGTCTACTGCATCATCTACTTCAGCTTCAAAAAAATCTGCTACTTTACTTAACATAGCATCTAGCGCACCAGACTCTTCACCAATAGAAGTCATTTGCAATACCATGTTGGGAAAAACTTCAGTATTTTGCATAGCAACGGTTAAGCTAGTGCCAGTACTAATTTCACTTTGGATCTTCTTAGTAGCATCATAGTAAATACGGTTACCTGCTGCACCTGCTACAGAATCTAATGCCTCTACTAACGGTACGCCAGCAGAGAACATGGTGGCTAAAGTACGTGTCCATCTTGCTATGGTTGCTTTTCGTACTAGCGGACCAAATACCGGGACTTTAAGTATCAATCTATCCATGGTGGCTTGCATGGTTAAAGATCGTTTCCAGGTGTAAAAGAAAAACCATATGCCGAAACCAATCGCACCAAATATTGCCCACCACCATTTGACGAAAATTGCAGAAATAGCCATCACTATGAGTGTTGGTGCGGGTAATTCAGCACCAAACCCATCAAATAGCTCCTTAAAGGCCGGGATTACAAAGATCATAATGACGGCAACTATTATAAATGCAACTACAATGATTGAAATTGGATAAAACAGTGCGGATTTAATTTTAGATTTAATCGCAAGGATTTTTTCTTTGTAGTTTGCTAAACGTTCAAGCAAAGTATCTAAAATACCAGCTTGTTCACCAGCGCTGATCAAATTGCAAAAAAGAGCATCAAAATATAGTGGATACTTACGAAAAGCCGCGCTTAGACTACTGCCTGTTTCTACATCAGATTTGATGTCACCTAATAGCTTCGCAACAGCAGGGTTACTATGGCCCTTACCCACAATATCAAATGATTGTAACAGCGGCACACCCGCTTTCATCATTGTGGCTAGTTGCCTAGTAAATAAAGTAATATCTTTATCAGAAACACTACCTTTATTGGCAAATAAAGTACTCTGTTTCTTTACTTTTGTGACAGTAATACCTTGACGACGCAAGGTGGCATTTACAAAAGAGTCGCCAGTGGCTTTCATTTCACCTTTGATGGATTTACCTTTTTTGTCTTTACCTTCCCAAGAGTACAATACCTCTTTGGTGACTCTAGCATTAGCTGCCATAGTGATGTCCTGTCTCAGTTGCTAAGATGTTAGTCTGTGAATTGATTCGTAATATTATTCCAAAACTATTCATTGGTACAAGCTTCTACTTCTTCAATCGATGTTAAGCCTTGTTTTACCTTTAACAGGCCAGATTGCCGTAAGTCTTTCACGCCTTCAAGCTTTGCTTGGTCTGCAATATCATGTGCTGTGCCACTTTTCATAATGATACGGCTAATCGCATCGGTGATTGGCATGACTTGGTAAATGCCCACACGACCTTTATAGCCATTATTACACATCTCACAACCATCTTCTTTTGGGCCATATAATTGCCAAGTTCCGTCTAAGTCTTCTTCCGTAAAGCCTACACCTAGCAACGCCTCTTTTGGTACATCCATGGGCACTTTACAGCTTTTACAAAGTCGTCGTGCTAAACGTTGTGCGGTAATGAGCGATACAGCTGATGCTATATTAAATGGAGCAACACCCATGTTGAGCAAACGGGTAAGCGTAGAGGGAGCGTCGTTGGTATGTAGCGTGGAAAGCACCATATGGCCAGTAGATGCCGCTTTAATAGCCATATCAGCAGTTTCAAGGTCGCGGATTTCACCAATCATAATGATGTCTGGATCCTGCCGTAAAAATGATTTTAACGCTGCGGCAAAAGTTAAGCCCTGCTTGTCATTCACGTTCACTTGATTAATCCCTGCTAATGGGATTTCACAAGGGTCTTCGGCAGTGGCAATATTTACACCAGGATTGTTTAAAAGATTTAGGCAGGTATAGAGTGATACCGTTTTACCTGAACCAGTTGGCCCCGTTACAAGTACTAATCCATAAGGTCGGCTCACAGCATGCAATAGAGCATCTTTTTGCAGGGGCTCATAGCCCAATGCCTCAATCCCAAGCGTCGCACTAGAAGGGTCCAGAATCCGCATCACGATTTTTTCGCCATTGATGAGCGGCAAGGTGCTGACCCTAAAGTCAATGGTGCGTGTTTTGGATAATACCAGTTTCATGCGACCATCTTGCGGGATGCGTTTTTCTGAGATGTCCATACCAGAAATTACTTTTATCCGTGACGCCAGTTTTTCTTTAATGACTAATGGTGGTTGAGTAATCTCTCGCAATATACCGTCGACCCGATAACGAACACGGTAGAATTTTTCATAAGGCTCAAAATGCAAATCAGATGCTCCCATATTGATGGCATCTATTAACATTTTATTTAAAAACTTTACAACAGGAGCGTCATCAACTTCTAGGGTTTGTGGGGCATCATCTTCAACTTGTAGTTCATCACCGCCTAAATCAAAATTATCATCAAGATCTAATGATTTCATGCTGGTGTCACTTGCTTCTATAATTCTATCGATCCAGCGACTTAGCTTATCGTCTTCAACCACCACAGGGGATAAGGCCATGCCCATTTGGAATTGAACGCTATCTAGCGCATGTAAGTTAGTGGGGTCGGAGATTGCTACGAAAAGTGAGTTATTCCGCACTTGCAATGCCATGACGCGGTTGGTTTGCATCAATTTCGCATCAATTTTCTTTGCTGGCAGATAGTCAGCATTGAATGAATCTAAATTAAAGTATGGGAATCCAAAAGCTTTTGCCGATGTTTCGGCAATCATTTGCGCGCTTATTTTTCGACTTAATATAAGCTGTGTGATGAATGGCGCTTTAACAGTATTTGCTTGCGCTTGTATCGCATGTGCTTCAACTTCAGAAATTAATTTTTCTTGAATTAATGTGCGAGCGAGACCGCTTAGTTTATTGGTTGGACTGACAGTAGCCATATTGATTACATTGAATGAGCGTTAACGCTTTTCCAGTTATTCATATCAACCCTGATAATGCACTTTAGACTTTTTTTTGTAAAGACTTTACGCTTTTTTACGTACAAAAATTAACCTAATTATCTATCAGTATTACCAATTGATTCTAAAATTTTAGTGGTATTGAATGAGTCTTGTGATTTTAATGCCACTAAATTTTAATAACACTAAAAATCAACACCTTAAAATCTTCTTGACATTTATTAGCGTTCAAATTATAAAATCACTTAGGTGTTTGAGTTTGAGTTTTTTAAGTTTGTTTTGAGCGTAACGGATCGTTATGTGATTGCGACTTCTATAACTTGAAGCAAACTTTTAAGGGCATGCCCTGTATCGTGTAAGTTTGTATTATGTAAGGATGTATGAAATGGCAACAGGTACCGTAAAATGGTTTAATGATTCTAAAGGTTTCGGCTTTATCACTCCAGATGATGGTGGCGACGATTTATTCGCTCACTTCTCTGCAATTATTGAGGCGGGTTACAAAAGCCTCAAAGAGGGTCAACGTGTTAGTTTTGAAGTAACCGATGGTCCAAAAGGCAAACAAGCCTCAAATATCCAAAAGGCTTAAGTCTTGAAAAGAATTACATAATTTTGAGTAATTCTGCATAGCAGTCCAATTAAATAGCTCGTAAGTAATTACGAGCTATTTTTTATCCAGCATTTACGTTGGTTGATGAGTGTTGATATTTTACTTAACCATCTTTGCAATTAACTGTTGCGGCGAAGCTTCTGGGTAACGCAATTTTTCCTGAGGCAGGTGCAGTGTTTGTTCCATCATATATTGCCCGGACAATACGGCATGTAATACCTGATCTGAATAAACAACCCAGCTCGAGTTTGCTGGAAATTCAAAAGTCATCTGGGGTGCGTTTAATTGATAATCTGCATCTGCTTTCACCAAGTCATGTAAATGCAGCATGGTATGGTCATATTCGCCACGTATAGTTTTAGTAATACCTAACAAATGCATTACCTTCGCTTGCGTCTTGCTGTAACGAGGGATTGTGTGAATAAACTTAGTTGCCATGTCGCCAAATGGCTCGCCTATCTTCCATATACGTGGCTTGCCATCTGGATTCACATTCGTAAAAACGCGCAAAATCCGTTCACCATGGGTGGGTTTAGACGGAAAGGCATCTGCATGTAATCGGCTATCGTCTTTGCGCCAACTGGTTTTTCTGCCTGCAGCTTCTATACATCTTAGGCTCGTGTTTGCAGGCTTTGCATAATCAGCATAACTCGGCAATAAATGTTTGATAAGCTCTTTTGCGCTTAATGCATAGCGCTCAATCAGTTGTGACATTGCTGCTAAGTCATCCACATTGCCTTGAGCGCCGCGAATGGAGCGTTCATCGCCACGCAAGTAAATATTTTTGGCTTTGCCATCAGACCAGTCTGGTGACAAAAAACGTTTTTCATCAGCCAGTAAATTAAAGCCTAAATTAGGTAAGAATAAAACCCCGCCATGTTCCAAGTGTTCAGCATAGTTTTGCTGCTCTGCGGCAGATGCCTGAGCTTGAAAGCTATTGAATGGTAAGGTGAAGACAGGGTTTTTGAAATTATTCATATTCAATATTTGGATTACATATTTTTAATGATTTCATCACCAAATTCTGCCGTACCCACTTGTGTAGCACCATCCATCTCGTTCGAGAAATCGCTGGTCACACGTTTAGCCGTAATGGCTTTTGCAACGCCGTTAATCACTAGGTCTGCAGCTTCTAACCAACCTAAATGGCGTAACATCATTTCAGCTGAAAGAATAATTGAGCTAGGGTTAGCGATATTTTTACCCGCGATTTTTGGCGCAGTGCCATGCGTAGCTTCAAACATGGCAACAGTGTCGCTTAGGTTGGCACCTGGTGCTATGCCAATGCCACCCACTTGGGCAGCTAGGGCATCACTCATGTAATCGCCATTTAAGTTAAGCGTAGCCACTACATCGTAATCTTGTGGGTGTAATAAAATTTCTTGCAAAAATGCGTCGGCAATGCAATCTTTAATAATCATGCCGTTAGGCAATTTACACCATGGGCCGCCATCGATTTCAACTGCGCCAAATTCTTGTTTAGCTACTTCATAACCCCAGTCTCTAAAACCACCTTCAGTAAACTTCATGATGTTGCCTTTGTGAACCAGCGTCACGCTTGGCAAATTATTTTCAATTGCATGCTCTATGGCTGCACGAACAAGTCTCTTACTACCTTCATTAGAAACAGGCTTT
>JBKJRF010000211.1:0-10062 GCA_046594825.1 Methylotenera sp. | reverse complement strand
GTCGGCCATCCAGCATGAATTTTTCAGAACCCAAGCGTGTTAAACGCGCTTGTTCATAAAGCGTATTGGTGTTGTGAACCAATGCTTTCCAACTTGCCGCAGGATGAATATTAACCTCAATAACACCTGGGTCAGGAGTGACAGGTAAACGCGTCAGTCTTAAATCATGAGGGGGTTGATAACCTTCAATCACCACTGGCAGTTTGAGTGCACTCGCCGTTGCTTCTATCGAAGCAATGATGTCTAGATAATGTTCTAGGGCATTAGTAGGTGGTAAAAACACATGAAGTCGTCCTCCTCTCGTTTCCACGCACAGTGCGGTGTGAGGTGTAAATTCAGGATCCTTTTGAAGGGCGTCCTCATCATCAGCTGCAACCATTTCATTGGCATGCGCATTTTCTTTGTTGAACTTACTGTAACGGCGGCTGATTTCAGAGTCCATTTCTTCAAGTGGCTCTACTTTCTCATACAGGCTGCGCTCATGCTCATGGTCGCGGTCTTCAAACGCTACCCAAGGTAATGAGTTTAAAGGTAACCGCAAGCCCATTGCTGAATCACCTGGCGCGAGGAACATCTCACCACGGCGAAATTCCCAAGGACTACTGCTCCAAGAATTACGCTGATGACTCCAGTGTAGTGGCAGCAAATAGCCGACGGGCATACCTAGGTCACCTGTGAGCACTTTTGTCAGACGCTTGCGCTCTAAATCATCCTTCAAATCTGACTTAAGTGGATTAAGATTCTTTGGTACTAAGCCTTCGGCTAATAAATAGTAAAGTGGGTCTTCATAACCAGCACATATATGACTACCTTTGAGTCCTAGCCGCTTTGCAAGGTCACGAATAAAGGCATCAGCATGTTTACGGTCAAATCCATAGTCTTTGTTTTCGTCGGCCAGCAGTTCAGAGTTCCGCCAAACCGGCTTGCCATCTTTGCGCCAAAAACAAGCGAGCTGCCAACGCGGCAACGGTTCACCTGGATACCATTTACCCTGACCAAAATATAACAGGCCGCCAGGCGCAAAACTATCCCGCAAACGCCGTACTAACTCTCCTGCAAGTTTACGTTTTTGCACGCCGTCTGCATCTATATTCCATTCTGAGGCATCCATATTATCAATTGAGATAAATGTTGGCTCGCCGCCCATGGTCAGGCGAACGTCGCCAGCATTCAGTTCAGCGTCAATCTCATCGCCTAGTGCGTCTATTTGTGCCCACTGCTCGTCGCTATAAGGCTTGGTGACACGTGGGTCTTCATGAATTCGAGTTACACTGTTACTAAAGCTGAATTCAATATTGGCCTGGCCTGTATACCCTCCGGTCACTGGCGCAGCACTAACGAAATCGGCTGTACAGGCTAGTGGAATATGGCCCTCCCCAGCAAGCAACCCTGAAGTAGGGTCTAAACCTATCCAACCCGCGCCTGGGATGTAGACTTCAGCCCATGCATGCAAGTCTGTAAAATCTTTATCCGTACCAGATGGCCCATCTAAAGACTTAATATCAGCCGTGAGCTGCACTAAATAACCTGAGACAAAACGTGCTGCCAACCCCATATGTCGCATCGCTTGCACTAGCAACCAAGCAGAATCACGGCAAGAGCCGAGCGCTTTATTCAGCGTTTCTTCACAAGTTTGCACCCCTGCTTCCATACGAATGGAATAATTCACCGTTTGATTGACGCGCTGATTCAGGTAAACCAAAAAGTCGACAATTGCTTTTTTACTGTTATCAATCTGAGCAAGCCAAGCTGCAAGTAATGGCCCATTTTCTCGCACCTCCAGGTACGGTGCGAGTTCTTTGAGTAATTGCTCAGGGTATGCAAAAGGATAATTCTCAGCGTATTCCTCTAAAAAAAAGTCAAAGGGGTTAATCACCGTCATTTCAGCAATTAAATCTACCTCGATAGATAACTCAGTCGATTTTTCTGGGAATACTACCCGTGCTAGATAATTACCAAAAGGATCTTGCTGCCAGCTAATAAAGTGATTTTCTGGCGTGATTTTCAGCGAATAAGCTGTAATCGGTGTGCGCGAATGTGTCGCTGGGCGTAGTCTAAAAACATGCGGCGCCAATTGTATTGGGCTGTCATAGTGGTAGGCTGTTTTATGGTTAAGTGCGACTCGAATAGTCATTAGAACGTCACTTTCAGTAAAAAGATTATCATCGAAGTGATGGTCAGTTGAGTCATTATTAACGATTACTCTCGGCTTGCAGCAAGCGCAGATTTTCTTCAACGCCTGCTGCTTGGGTTAGTTCAGCTACATTCTGTTTAGTGAAAAAGCCATCAAAATCACCAAAACGTTGTACATATTCAATAATCAGTGAAGAATGCTCTGAAGCACTGGAGAAAATTTGCTTCAATCCTTCTTCACGAGATCCAATAACATCAAGTAAGAAATCTTTACCCTTCGCTCTAATTGCATCTACTACGTAATCAATATTGATCTGTCCGTTAGTCTCGCCATCAGCCACACCAAGCGCAATATGGTGCAAACGTGGGCCATAATTACGCACAAAATTTTCTGTAGGCGATGGCAACCCTACTAAATGATTCACAAAATAAGGGTGATTGGCGGCAGTGAATACCTTCGCCGGACTACGCCGCTCATCAGCATAGTGTGCACTTTTAGTGACGTTAGTTGAAGAGTTTTGGCTGGTAATATCATACGAGCCCCAATAATAATAACTGGATAGTGTTAAGTACTCGAGTATCGCCACTTCACGGTTTTGGCTGTAGATTCGTGTAGCCAAATGATCTATAGGCAAGATTAACTTATTCAAGCCAAGTTTTTCCTGGGTTTCCTTAGCTTCGAGATAGCCACGATTCACATCGTTATGGATTACGCTTACCCCTAAAGCGTAAACGCGTATTTCTTCAGGCGGTCGCTCCCAATAGCCTACGATATTATGCGTATAGGGTGATGGCTTGACGATAGCCATATTGCCAGGCAATTCTAATTTACGGATTTGATCCTGATTAAAAAAACGGATTTCGCGTGCTTTTTGCAACTCTACGACCTCATGCAGATTAGTGACACGAAAAATCTCGCCCATATAGCGTGAATTAGGTTTGTGCGCACCGATAGGATAAACCTCGTTAAGGCTACGAAAAATACCGTGTATATTAGGGTCCCTGACCTCCCGCACCATAATATCAGGGGAGTTCATGTCAATTCGCAGGATATGCGTCCAATGCGATTCTGATTCGAGCGTGACTAAATAATGATAAGGCGTCATCAACGCGAGTTCACTGATATAAGCCACTGAACATCCAGGCTCAACGGTGATCATCATCGCATCGATTTCGTGGATCATATTGGTCAATCCGATACGATCACGATCTTCTAGTAGCTTTGGTAAAAACTCTTCAAACCATGGCGAGTTAACTTTATCGCCATGGCGCTGGTGTTGCAGTGAATTCATCAAGAAAGTCCGTGTAGGGTTTAAGTTTATCAATGCAATAAATAAAGACTGATGTTGCCGTTTACTGTTGCATTTGCGTTAGTGCTTGTACTTTAAAATTTAAAGATAACTGCGTATGGTCTGATTCACGAACCACCCTACTCACTGGGCAGGCATCTCGGTAATCTAGGCCCGTTGCAAGCCGTACATGAACGCCGTTTGACTTGCAATTATTCGCTACATCAAAACTCTGCCAGCCATGACCTATTAGCCAAGCATCCGCCCAGCTATGGTGCTCGAGTTGATTGTTACTCGAATTAAAGCAATACCCATGGACTAACCTAGCTGGAACACGCATTCCTCTGCAACAAGCAATGAAAGCATGTGCCAAACCCTCGCTTAAAGCAGCCTTAGCTGCAAAAGCTTCAATAGCTGACTGCTTATTCTCTTCAGCATCTTTTGTCCACTTTACTTGCTCTACGATTTCATTCATCAATACAGTGAGCGAATTGATATTTACAGCATCACCATGAATTAGAATGCTATTAGCAAACTTTTTAATCTCGCCATCAGCTTCGGTTAGCTTAGTATTTCGTAGATAGATAGGTAAAGCCAAAAAGTCATCTATTGGTGGCAGATCAAGATCCGTTTCTACCTCGCCACTCGCTGTAATCATCAACTCCTGATGCGGAGAATCTACCACCAGCATGTGTGCTATGTTGCCAAATGCATCGGTATGTTGAGTAGTATGGCCACTTACTTTTACTTGCCAGTTTTTAACCCGCTGACCAAACCCATCTTGCGGGGTTAGCCGCAGTTGCTGAATCGTGTAGCCTAAAGGCCTGTTGAATGTATACCGAGTACTGTGTTCTATATTTAGCTTCATCACAACCCTCCCATTCAGTGAGTATTCAATCTAACTTTGACTCTGTACTAGCGTATACCCTGATTCATTAGCACCTAATGAATCAGGGCTAGGTGTATCGGGATTCGGTGTATCAAGACCAGACTCGTTAAGACTAGGCGCATTAAGGTAAGTACGCTGAATTTGGATGCCGAGACGATTATTTTGTCGCAAGAACGCTTCTAAAAACTCGTGTAGTCCATTGCGGAAAATATCCTCCATGCGTCCGTAACGCAATCCAGAGTACATCTCACCTGCTAAACGCTTACATTCATTACCCGCGTTACCACTCAACTGCTCAAGAACAATAGTGAGTTCATGCATACATGCATGCAATGAACGCGGCATATCTTGGCGCAATACTAAAAGCTCAGCGACCCGTAAAGGCATTACTGCATCACGATACACTTTTAAATAGGCTTCATAAGCACTAGCAGAGCGCAATAATGCACTCCATTCGTAATAGTCCACTGCACCACCCACATCACTGGCTGAAGGTAATAACAGGTGGTATTTCACATCCAATAGGCGTGCCATGTCATCAGCTCGCTCAATAAATCCACCCAATCGAGTAAAGCGAAAGCCATCATCACGCAACATGGTGCCATAGGTAACACCTCTAAACAGATGTGACCGAGATTTCACCCAGTCACAGAACTCTGACAAGCTATTGTCCATGATCAGCTTTTTGTCCATCTGCTGAAATTCCAGCCATAAGCTATTGATGTTCTCCCACATCTCTGAAGACATCGCTACACGTACAGCATGCGCATTTTCGCGTGCTGCACGAAGACAGCTGTAGATGCTGGAAAGATTACGCTCATCTAGGGCAATGTAATAAATCACATTACGGGCGGTAACTTCATCGTAATTAGCATGAAACTCTTTAACCGTGTCTGATATATGCAGCAGTGGCACCCATAGCGCCGCTTCACTTTGCGCCGCATTCTGCACAAGCGACATCCTATAAGTCACTTCCAGCATACGCGCCATATTTTCGGCGCGCTCAATATAACGTGCCATCCAGTAGAGGTGATCAGCGGTTCGGCTTAACATTGCAACACCCACGTATCTTTTGTACCGCCACCTTGTGATGAATTCACCACCAATGAACCTTCGCGTAACGCAACACGGCACAAAGCACCTGGTACTACCGTTGTTGTTTTACCTGTTAACACATAGGGTCGCAGATCTACATGTCTAGGTGCAACACCTTGCTCTACCATCGTTGGGCAAGTTGAGAGTGCAAGCGTGGGTTGGGCAATATAATTATCTGGATCAGCAAGGATACGTAGCCGGAACTCCTCAATCTGTGCCTTACTAGCAGTAGGGCCAACCAACATACCGTAGCCACCAGAACCTTGTACTTCTTTAACGACCAATTCTGCTAAATGCGCTAATACATATTTTCTATCGTCTTCTACACTCAACTTATAGGTTGGTACGTTAGACAAGATCGGTTCCTCACCCAAATAAAAACGAATCATTTCTGGCACATAGATATAGGTGGATTTATCATCTGCTACGCCTGTGCCGATGGCATTCGCCAGTGCAACGCCACCATTTCGATAAACCGAAATCAGGCCTGGTACGCCTAACATCGAGTCTTGTCTAAATGCCAACGGGTCAATAAAGTCATCGTCAATGCGGCGATAAATAACATCAACCCGTTTAGGCCCTTCTGTAGTGCGCATGAAGACCGCGTTGTCCTTTACAAACATATCGCGCCCTTCCACTAGCTCAATACCCATCTGCTGTGCTAGAAACGCATGCTCAAAGTAAGCACTGTTATAAGCGCCTGGCGTCATTAGTACAACCGTAGGGTCGTTTGCTCCGCGTGGTGCAACCGCACGCAGGTTTTCCAGCAAAAGTTGCGGATAATGTTCGACTGGTGAAATAGGATACTGACGGAACAGCTCAGGAAAAAGACGCATCATCATGCGCCTGTCTTCCAGCATGTAAGAAACGCCAGACGGTGTGCGTAAGTTATCTTCTAGTACATAAAATGTATCCGCTTCAGTACGTACAATGTCAATGCCAGCAATGTGTGCATAGACCCCTCCTGGCACATCCACACCCTGCATCTCTGGCCGATACATCTCGTTGGTGAGTATGCTTTCTGGAATAATGCCCGCTTTGATAATATCCTGTCCGTGGTACAGATCATTCAAAAACATATTGAGGGCACGAACCCGCTGGCAAGCACCATCGGATAATCGCTTCCATTCGCTCGCCGCCAGAATCCGTGGAATCACATCAAATGGAATCAAGCGCTCTGCGCCCTCCTCCTCACCATAGACTGCAAAAGTAATCCCTACTCGACGAAACAACAACTCTGCATCACGTGATTTTTGTGCGAGTTGTGAGAACTCTTTGTCTGCAAGCCATTTAGCATATTGCGCATAAACCTGCCGAATACCTTGCTTAGAATCAAACGATTCATCAAAAGCATTAAGTTGTATATTTTTATAATTAATAGCGGCCATAGTATTTACTTTAGATGCAAGGTGCGTGCCAGAGAGATGAATGATGCTAAAGCCTTAATTTACGCCTGTTTCCACCACATACTGACACGAAGTTTCCATAGCAAATTGAAAAATTGCACACTTTTGGTGCGCCGCAAATTGTCATAGTAGTTTACAGTGCAAAAGTACTAATGCACTTAGTTACTTAAGTACAAAAACATCTGCCCACATAAATAAAATCTCTATCAATAAATCTCTTTAACGTAAATTTAACCATATTTATGTTACATCGCCGATGTCTACCTTTGCCTAATTAAACTTCAGCAAATAAATCTGGTCATTTAAAAGTCCTAGTAAGCCTTATTTAAAAACAAACATCAGATAGAATGAATTAGATATTCAATCATAAGGATATGCTGTGTGGCTACGAACTAGATGTGATATTACCTTTGATGTAAGTGTTACGACACCGTTTATTCTCATGCTTCGCCCACGTAGTGGTTTACATCAATGGGTGGCACGTGAGTCTTACACTTTGAAACCCAGTGTGCCAGTGGTTGAATATACAGACAATTATGGAAATCTTTGTCAACGGCTTATTGCACCGCCTGGTGAGTTTTTGATACGCACATCCGCAGATATACTCACTTCTGACACGATTGATGTTTGTCTAGGCGCACCTTTTGATGAGGTACAAAACTTACCTGATGAAGTGCTTACTTATTTATTACCAACACGTTATTGCGAGTCAGATAGATTTATCGACCTTGGACAGCAAATTGTAGCTGGCGTAACACCTGGTTATGATCAAGTCGCTGCATTAGTAGCGTGGATACGCGACAATATCCACTTCAATCCAGACTCTATACACTTTCAACTCTCGGCGGTTGAAGTTAATCAGCAACGTGAGGGCGTATGTCGAGAGTTGGCACATCTTGGCATTGCCCTGTGCCGTGGCCTTTGCATTCCAGCACGCATGGTCGTCGGCTATTTACATGGCCTTGAGCCTATGGATTTTCATGCTTGGTTCGAAGCTTATGTGGGCGGTCGCTGGTACATATTTGATGCAACCCAAGCTCACCCAATCGGAGGACGTGTCACTGTTGCATATGGACGTGATGCTGCGGATGTTGCTATATTTAATCAGTTCGGGCCAGCTCTGTATCCTAGGGAAATGGTCGTTAGCGTTGAATTATTGGATTCTGCACCAGGTTAAACATCATGCAAAGATTGCGCATCAAACATCTGACGGAATACATTTTCCCCGAGACTGTGACACTAAATAATCACAGACTTCTTTTACGCCCACGTGAAGGGCATGACGTTCGTATTGAAACTTCTAAGCTTGAAATTACACCTGCATACAATATCAAATGGCAACGTGATGTATTCGATAACTCGTTAGCAATTGTCAGTTTTCTTGAGCTTGCAGATAAATTAACGATTGCAAGTGAAGTCGTTATTCAACATTATGAGCGTACGCCATATGACTTCATATTAGAAGACTATGCTGTAAATTATCCTTTTGCTTATGCGGCGGACGAACAAGTTGACCTGAAAACTTTTCAACAGCCCATTTTTTTAAATGATCAACATAACGTAAACTCTTGGCTACAAGAGCTAAATTTAAACGGCATGGAAACATTCAGCTTATTGTTGAAGTTGAATCAGTCTATCAGTCACCAGTTTCGCTATCAAATGAGGGAAGAGGCTGGTGTTCAATCGCCGTCAACCACATTAAGTCAACGCAGCGGGTCATGTCGCGATTACGCCACACTTTTCATTGAGGCTTGTCGTTGCCTAGGCTTAGCCAGTCGTTTTGTCAGTGGTTATTTACATGCTCCAGCGACCGAAGCTGGGAATGCAACTACCCACGCTTGGGTAGAGGTCTATTTGCCAGGCACGGGCTGGAAGGGATTCGATCCTACATCAGGTGAAGTAACAAGTAATCGGCACATAGCCGTTGCAGTTGCCCGTAATCCAGAGTCAATACCGCCCATCTCAGGCAGTTTTGTAGGGCCAGGGCTGATAATGCCTATCATGCTAGTCAATGTGCAAGTCAACTTGCTTAACTAAATACTTATTTTACTGCTGCACACATACGATAACTTGTGGGTTCATATAAGTCATTACTACTGGCCCAAATATAGTGCTGAAAGCAGTATCAGAAGCATCTCTCCCTGTTGCAATCCTCACGAGCTCATCAACGGGAGACATCGCAGTTGGATCAAATAAAATCCAACGATCACCTAAATAAGCTTCAAAAATGGCATGGAAATCGTTTGGTGGTTCAGAAAAATGGGCATATCCAGTCACGAATCTTGCTGGAATGTTTAATGCTCTGCAAAAACTAATTCCTAAATGAGAAAAATCTCTACAAACACCTTTACCGCCATCTAATATATTTCTTGAAGAGGTAATAGAATTAGTGATTCCAGGCTGATAATTGATATTGTCTCTAATCCATTGGCATATAGCTTCAACTCTTGAATAGCCTGGGGTCAGCTGCCCAAATAACTCATTGGCTAACTTTAAAATGGCATCAGATTCACAGTATCTACTAGACCAAATATAAGGAATGACATCCAAAGGTAAATTAGAAATTTTTATTTCAAGTTCATTTCCTGTTGGGCTGGGGTAACTCACGTTAACAGTTGCCTGATACCTGATGCTAAATGAATTTACAATATTACTCACTCTTAATAGTCTATTTTGGCCAGTGTGTCCCAAACCAAATGTTGCCGGATAATCAGGGTTGAACGTGAGCTTTTCCTCCATAATATCTTGCCAATTATTATGCGAAGCTTGAATATTGAATACAAAGTCTGAAAGTCCAGTTGCTAAATATTGGAGCTCACAATCCACAATTACTTTTTTCATAATATCCTAATAAACAATAAAAGCGGCCACCTCCTCGTGACCACTAGTTTTTTAAAAAAATTAAGTCTTATTGTTTATTAATATATAAGTTAATGAGCTTCTAACTCAGAGGATTTATGATGAAATTAATGTAAGAATTTTCTTACCAAGACAAATAATTTTTATCGAAAAATTAGCTATAAACCACTACTCAATTGAATCTGAATATTGATTATCTAATGCCAGGGCTTTTAAATATAGATTGTATGAAATATAGTTTAATTTTGGTACACATATTGGTGCTTATGTTTTTTGAGTAATTAAATAAATTCACGATGAACACAGTTATATTCATAAGTAGCTAATACGCTTATTCTTATCTCAAAGACTGGGCTTAAATCAACAATAATTATATACGTTACAATTCAAT
>JBKJRF010000138.1:0-5169 GCA_046594825.1 Methylotenera sp. | reverse complement strand
TTTTCCCTTTGTTGTACGAATATCTTAAATATCAATACCAATCATATTAGCTTATATACATTGTTACGGCTGTTTTAAGTAGCAAATCATCTTAGTCGTTCTTGCTCATCAGTTGGTGTTATATACAACTTTTTAGATGTGGTACTAAATGTGACTGCACCTATCACAATAATTGCACCCAACATCTGTGCTAGATTAGGCGGTAGCCCTTCAAACGCTGCAATCACGATAGAAGTCACAGGCACTAGATTCAAAAATATTGCTGCCTTAGCTGGTCCAAGTTTTGCGATACCAGCATTCCAGAATAAATATGACAGTACTCCACCGCAAATAGTCATTATCAGTAAAGCAGAACTTGCATGCAGACTAGGTACAATAAATTTTTCACCTGCAATAAGCGCGACTGCTGTTAACGCTAAAGCACCTACAGTCATGATTCCTGCTGTACTTGCTATACCACTCACATCTTTTGGCATTAGTTTACGAACCAACACGTTATAAAACGCCCAACTTACGTTTGCAAAGAAAATAAATATATCTCCGGTAGATATTCGCAAATGCGCGCCTGCACCTAATACTACGATTGCAACACCAATGATGCCAATTGGAAACGCCAGCATTTGCCTATTGCTTAGACGATCTTTTAATATGAAAAAGCCGATCACCGCTGTAAATAAAGGGTTGAGCGCCATAATCAGAGCGCCGTTAACCGCTGAGGTTGTTTGCATACCCAGAAAGAAAAACAGGTTAAATCCGAACACTCCAACCAAGCCTAAAATAACATATGTCCTGAGGTAGCGAATTGGAACACGCTCTCCCCTATAGTGAGTAATCAGCAACATAATCGCCGCCGCCATAAGGTATCGGCTTGCGCCTGCAATATATGGCCCCATCTCAGCAACTACTGGTCTAGCCAGATTAAAGTTAGCGCCCCAAAATATGGCAGCTGTAGCCGTCAAAAAATAAGTTTTAAACAAATGTATAACCTTTTTTATTTCAGAATTTGGAAAGTAGTTTATCAGACTTAAATTAGTTAATTTGTTACTTACATGGAGAATTAAGAGTAGAAATGAATAACGGCTTTAGGATGATTGGCAATGAGCGCTTTTAAATACTAAAAATTTAAGACGAAAAAAAACCTAGCCTGAGCTAGGTTTGGTGTAAAAACAAGTGATTACTTGTTCATTACGTACATTGTGACTTCAGAACCGAAACGCATGTCAGTAGCTGCTGGTGGTGTCCACATAATATTTCTCCTAAGTTATTTGTTTGAGTGAGTCAGAAATTTATCTATCTCGTATGTGTTCATAATACCCTTGGCAGCAAAAGCAACCCTATTGTTGTTCATGAATGATGGATAGTGAAAATCATGAACGAATAAATGAATTGCAATCTGATGTATTAATCAATTAGTAAATCACAATTTATAAATTACTAATTTTTCTTCTTTGCTTCTGAGGTATCAGTTGGCGTACCTGTAATGGATGTACCGGGTTTGAAAGCTGTTTTAACGTATTTGTCACCCTGCTTAGCGATACGCGTTGTCCAGCCAGTTTTCCAGTAAATAACAACCGCACCATCTATTTCCTTCCAAGTCCCATGCTTCATCGAGTCACCGTGTGTTCCTGAAGCTGTACCGTCTTTGTTTAAAGTGGCTTCAAATGTACCACCATGAGTGTCATTCAGTAACCATGACCCCTCGTACTCGCCGGCCATAACATTGCTTGAAATACCGACAAAAAGCACAATTACACTTAGTAATGCCGAAAGTTTTTTGAATTTAGTGTTCATTTCTTAACTTCTCCCTTAAGGTTTTTTGTTATCAGCTACTATGCAACTGCTTAAAGTAAGCATTTAGACAAGCCGTCACAGATTATGTTCCAAACATACGTTCATAATAACTCCAGATTAATAACAAGTTTTATGCAGCTAATTTCGGACTCTCTAGGCTACCTAGCAATAAAAGCCTATTAACTACGACTCAGATTTTTTGTAACTTCTAGATAAGCACGTACAGCAGCAATCGTAATGGGTATGACGCCAAAAATAATAAATACGAGGTCGCCAGGAAAACGACACCATTCTAAAATTCGTGCAATATCACTTCCGGTATAAGCTAGGCTTCTGGCATGCCAATATCCATGCTCCAAAACATCTTTAAATTGCAGGATACCTGCTGGGAATAAACTCATCACCACCATCAGTAGCAAACCTCCATTGAGCCCCCAAAAACTTGTTCGTACATACTTTTCTAAGTCATACCAAAGCGCTTCAGTAACTGACTGGCGAATGGCAAAAACAATCAGGCCAATACCCAGCATACCGAATACGCCCATCATAGCTGCGTGACCGTGGTTAATCGTTAGAAGCGTTCCAGTCTCGAAGTAGCTGACAATTGGTAGATTAATGAGAAAACCAAAAATTCCAGCCCCAACGAAATTCCAAAAACCAACGGCCATGAGAAAATAGAATGTCCATTTATGCGGCACTTCTACCAAATCATTACTAAGGCCTGATTTCGGACGAGATAACCTGACAAAATCCCATGCATCCAAAGTAATTAGTGTAAGTGGCACCACTTCTAGCGCTGAGAATAAGGCACTTAAGGCCATGTTAAAGCTTGTCTGGCCGGTCCAATACCAATGGTGCCCAGTACCTATGAAGCCGCCAGCAAAATACAGGATGGCATCAAGGTAAATGACACGCGTTGCTGTTAATCTAGTGACCACACCGAATTGTAGGAAGATAATCGCCACCATAACAGTCACAAAAAATTCAAAAAATCCTTCAACCCACAAATGAATAATCCAGAAGCGCCAGGCATCAACTACTGAAAAATGGGTGGTACTGTCAAAGAACATCGCAGGTAGGTAAAACACTGGAATGGCGATGGCCGCTATCAGGAACAAACTCGCAATCTCTCTTCTCTCATGGTCTCGCAAGGCTGGTATAAGTGCTCTCACCAATAACCCAAACCAAAAAATCAGCGAAACGGCTAATAGTATTTGCCAAGCACGGCCAAGTTCCAAATACTCCCAACCTTGGTCGCCCAACCAGAACCAAAGATGCGGTAGTAACTGCTTCATGCCCACCCATTCTCCTAGAAGGCTGCCAATCACGACAAACACCAGTGCCCAGAACAAAACGTCGACACCTCTTTTTTGCCCTTTAGGATCTACTCCTCCTAGTGCTGCAGCTAAAAATAGTGCACCAGCTACATAGGCTGTAGCAATCCAGAAAATCGCGAGTTGTAAATGCCAAGTTCGCAATAGATTACTCGGTAGCCATGCCGCAAGATCAAATCCATAGAACGTACCTGGGTCAGCGCGGTAATGTGCGACTGCGCCACCGACCAAGGTTTGTGTCAGCAGTAGCAAGGCAACTACAGCAAAATATTTCAAGGTCGCACGTTGGGCTAGCGTCACGTTTGCACCAAGTATTTTTGGGTGCAAATAGCCAGGTCTAGCTTTCCAGCCAAGATAATCAAATTTGCCAAAAGCTAATAGCACTGCCGCAGTTCCCCCGAGTAGAAACATCAAACTCAATGCACTCCATAGCACGGCGTCCGTTGACGCTGTGTTGCCTGCCACAGGGTCGAAAGGGAAATTATTAGTATAAGTGTTAGCTTTACCTGGCCGGTTAGTTACTGATGCCCAAGCTGTCCAAGCCACAAATGCGCTGAGGTGACTAAGTTCAGTTGGGTCAGTAATAGCTTTAACTGAAAGACCACCGTTTCCTGCAGAATCAGAAAAATACTTAGTCCACACGTTTGGTTGCTGAATGAACCAGTCTTCAAAAGCTAGGTTCACTGCTAATACCTTAGTTTTGGAATTGTAGCGATTGTGTTTCAATTCAGTACGCACTTCAGCTTCAACACCCGCACGCTGGACATTCGTCAAGCTTTCTAATGGTAGTTGGTAGCGTTGCTTGGCAAGGGTTGTTGAGCTGTTAAGCGCTAAAGTATGCAGATATTCAGCCGAAAAATCTGGGCCTAGCAAAGCACCATGCCCCCAAATACTGCCGTTATCCATTAAGCCGTACTTCAGAAACACCTGTTGACCCGCAATAATGTCTTGGGAAGTAAACAGTACGACCCCGTTTGCGCTAATCACTTTCTCGGGAATTGGCGGCGCATCGCGATATACCATGGTCGTCACTAGAATTAGCACAGAGAACCCAATAACCGCCGTGATTAAACTGGCACGCCGCCACCAAGGGGATAAGGCTTCTTGAGGAAATTTACCTATGGAATGCTCTTCAGGCTGTGGAGATACCACACCAGTAATATTATTCGTCATATCCGCCTAGTTTGTTTGCGTTAATTGATGTGCTTGAATATCAATTACAGAATACGCTTCAAATCCAGTTTCAGCTTGCGTATTCATACATGATTTATCGCTGTCAACTCATTACAACAGGTTATCTAACATATCTGGTCCAAAAACCTCTCTATGTATTTGGTTACTGGGTACTCCAGCATTAATCAATTCCTTCCATTGTTTCTTCATGAAACCTAATGGCCCACAAAGATAGATATTTGATTCTTTGAGCGGCCAGTTGGGCAAATTTTCTATTTGCATTTCCCCTTGAATCGTATTGTCATTAAGTTTGTCGGCTGGATGCAATGTCTCATAAAATGTAATCACTTTCAGGTTAGGCATGCTTTTTGTCGCCACTTCTAAATCGCTCATATGCGAATGATTGGATTTTCCTCGTGCAGCATGGGCAAACATCACTTGATGCTCCGGACGTTTTAAAGCTAATTGATTAAGTGCTGAAATCATGGGTGTGATACCGACGCCTGCCGAGATCAATACCAATGGCGCTTTAACACTAATATTAGGTTTAAAGTCACCAAATGGTGGACTTATCTGAATTCTGTCATTTACTTTAATGTTGTCATGCAACCAGTTTGATACTTGACCAGAGGGTGAACCTACCTTCTCTATTTCACGCTTTACCGATATTCTCAAGTGCGGCTTATTAGGAGCATCGGATAAGCTATATTGTCGAAGTTGGCGTGTTCCATCTGGGAAATTCACTGCAACACTGATATATTGGCCAGGATGAAAAGAAGGTAATGTCTTACCGTCCGTGGGATTCAACACAAAAGATCTGACATGTTCGCTTTCCTGACTTATATGCGTTACCTCATAATCGCTTAACTCC
>JBKJRF010000076.1:0-16154 GCA_046594825.1 Methylotenera sp. | reverse complement strand
TGAGGCGCCTTTACCCATAGCTTCAGTGCGGATTTGATCTGAAATATCTTCATTATTTAACAGCACTTGGTCATTATTGAACCTAATAACAAGTGTTTTTGCACATGCCCTTACAGCTGATGCATCATCCCAAGCAATATTTCTTTGGTGGGTTGCCCAAGCAACAATGCGATACAGCGCACCAGAATCTAGGTAATGAAAACCAAGTTGTGTTGCAACCAATTGAGCAACAGTGCCTTTTCCTGATGCAGAAGGGCCGTCAATAGCGATGACTGGGATATTGATACTCATGGTTTATGAATGGCAGATTTTCGCGAACTCCGCGAAATAGTTTGGAAATGTTTTGGCGACACAATTAGGGTCGTTAATCGTAATTGGTACAGCACCTAGAGAAACCAATGAAAAGCACATCGCCATGCGGTGGTCGTCGTAAGTATTTATCACGGCATTAGGCATTAATTGGGCGGGCGGCGTGATTTTTATATAGTCTGCGCCTTCTTCAACAGTGGCGCCCACCTTACGTAGCTCAGTAGCCATTGCAATGATACGGTCGGTTTCTTTTACTCGCCAGCTGGCGATATTTTTTAAAGTAGTCGTACCTTCTGCAAACAAAGCTAAAATTGCCAAAGTCATGGCAGCGTCAGGAATGTGGTTGCAATCTAAGTCAAAGCCTGACAGTTTGCGTGATGGTTTGGTCGCGGTAATGGAATTGTTCGCGCTATTGATTTCTACACCGAGTTGCCTTAACTCATCGGCGAATTTCACATCACCCTGTATGCTAGTGAAGTCTACGCCGGTAACGGTTACTTCTCCGGCAATCGCGCCAGCAGCAAGGAAATACGAGGCGCTCGAAGCATCCCCTTCCACGAATATTTGCTGGGGGCTGGTGTATTGGCTATTGGCGGGTATGGTAAAACGTTGCCAACCCTCGCGCTGCACAGTCACACCAAACTTTACCATTAAATTCAAGGTGATTTCAATGTAGGGTTTGGAAATCAATTCGCCAACTACTTCAATAATTGCGGTTTGACCTGTAAGTGGTAAAGCCATTAATAAGGCCGTTAGAAACTGGCTGGAAACATCACCGCGAATTTTAATGGGTTTAGATAAATCTAAATTATCTGGTGCGATTTTTAATGGAGGGAATCCATCATTGGCTAAATATTCAATTTCAGTGCCAGCTTGTCGTAATGCATCTACCAAATCACCAATCGGACGCTCATGCATACGTGGCACGCCAGAAAGCTCATAATCACCATTAGAGAAAGCGAGTGCTGCTGTGAGTGGTCTAAATGCCGTGCCAGCATTGCCTAAAAATAGTTCTGCATTTTTGTTTGGGAAGTGGCCATTGCAGCCTGTTACCCGCCATGCATTTTCAGCAAAGTTTTCTAAGTTAATGCCTAGTGTCTCAAGCGCTTCTAACATGCGAGCTGTGTCGTCGGATGCTAATAAGTCGCGGATTTCTGTTGTGCCTGTGGCAAGTGCAGCCAACAGCAATGTGCGGTTTGAGATGCTTTTAGAGCCCGGCAAGGTTATTGTGCCAGAAGCGTTGCTAACAGCAGGTAAGTTAAGTTGTTTCATTAGGTTTAAGATAAAAGTTAGTTTATTTTTTAGCGTTTGCCCATGCGTTGCGGGCAACACTGGCGCGCTCGAACAAGGCTTGTAAACCTGCGGAATCGTCATTTCTCAGCAAGGTTTTTAGCGTGGTAAGTTCGGCCTCATAGGCATCTAATTCATTCAGTAAAGCATGTTTGTTGGCTAAACTGATATCGCGCCACATCTCAGGGCTACTGCCTGCAATGCGGGTAAAATCTCTGAAACCACTTGCAGCAAAACCGAATAATTGCTGCGCATTAGGTCGCGCTGCAATGTCATCCACTAACGCAAACGCCAATAAATGAGGCAAGTGACTCACAGCGGCAAATATACCATCGTGTGTATCGGCAGTCATTTCCGTTACCTTGGCCCCGCATGTTTGCCAAAGCGTCCTAGTAAGTGAAATAGCGTGAGCAGATGTAGTATCAGTTGGCGTTAAAACTACGTTTTTATTGATATACAAATCTGCCATTGCAGCACTTACGCCGCTTTTTTCAGCGCCGGCAATCGGGTGGCCGCCGACGAACTGATTACTTTTTTCGCCTAAAACTTCCTGTGCGCGGGCTAACACATCGCTTTTGGTGCTGCCTGCATCGGTAATTACTGTATTCGGCCCTAAATGCGGTTTGATTGCGGCTAGTATGGCAGCAGTTTGGGCAACTGGGGTCGCAATCAATATTAAGTCCGCATCTTGTACAGCATCGGCCACATGGTTACTGGCGGCATCAATTACACCTATGTTTAACGCGGTTTCCAAAGCATCTTGATTACGGCCGACCCCTACGATATGAGGGGCAGGCATATTCGAGCCCTGTGCCTTTTTCAAGGCAAGTGCAACCGAGCCACCAATCAGGCCCACACCAAATATGACTAATTTCTTTAAGGCCATGGTTTAATCAAAAGACTATGTTTTATCAAAGGCTAGGTTTTATCAAGAAATAGGTTTTATTAAGGAAGTGCTGAAGTAAAAAGTCAAATTGTAGCATTTTTGACTTTTTACTTTGCCGCTATTTGCTTATGTAGGGGCACACATACGTAATATTTTATTAAAAACGTACGGTAGAGGCGCTTTAGATAGCCAGTGACGATTATCGGCAATCAAAGGATAAACTCGGCTGAGTAATGGCCTGAACGTTGCACTACCCCAAAATTTACCAAGCTTATTAAAGCCTGCGGCGCTGTAAGCGGCAGCAAATACATCTACACCTTTAAACCACTGCCCAGAAGCATCTTGTGCATGAATGCGTTCCATCATCATTTTCTTGTCTGTTGGACAAAAGGCAGGCTCGGTGAAGCTATCATTTGAGCAATCTACTAAAATAAGCTTGTTCTCAAAGTCTGTTTCTTTGATTGTATGCATTTCGGCTGCACATAATGGGCATGAGGCGTCGTAATAAATAGTAAGTGGATATTGAATGCTAGCCATTTTTATCACTTTCATTGAGGTAGATATTTTTTAAAAGAGTCGGGAATAAAACCCAAGACGAGACTGCGGCATTTGTGCCAGTAGGCTGATAACATCAGCAAAGCTGACCCTATGACAAAACTGGTGATTCCAAAGCCTGCACTCACGCTGCCTATATCGTTAATTAAAGAACTGAATACATATACAACATAACCCAATGCTGAAACCATCAATGCACGGCGATCAATTAAAAGCGAGACTGTAGCAATGAGAAGATAAAGCATTAGTACTATAAGTGCTTGTAGTAAATATATTTTTCCACTTAGTACACCAAGCATTTGAAATACCGGATGAATAATTAGTGGCGCGGCCAGTAAGTGTAACCAAAACGCCACGTCTGATTTTCTAGTTTGGCGATTGATGTCTGCAGAATCCCAGCGCATAGCAAATATAAACACGGAGATACCAACCAGCATACAAGCTGGCGGCAGTAGTGCTTTGGTCCCAGAATTGAGTAGCAATAGTGCCATAAGGCCAACTACAACGGTGGCTGTGCCCGCGGCAATGGTAATGGGTACTTTAAAGCGTAACCAATGTAGCCATGCCGCTACCGTAGCAAAGATGGCTGGCACAATATAATTGATAGGATTGCTTTGTGCCTGATAATAGCTAATTACTCCAGTGAAGTAATGCGTCATCACGGTAAAGCCAGCTGAAAATACATAAGTAACAAATGCAAGTAATAAGACAATTGCAGGAAGTGCCATACGGCGTTTGCGAACGAAAAACTCTGATAACCCCCAAGCTGCTATTGCGCTCACAATGCTACCTAGCCATGGCAAGGTAGAGCCCATTATCCAGTTAATTGAAGAGAGCAGCAGCAGGCTGGCAATCACTACAAAAATATCATTAAAGCCAGTAATCAGGCGAAAATGCTCTTCATCTACTAATGGTGTTTGAGATTTTGCGACATGCAGACGCAAAGCTTCAGCTGTTTCTGGAGTTAAAACGCCTGCTTTAACTGCAGATTTTATGTTTTCTTCGTTGTACATTTAATTCCCTCTAATCAACATTTGAATTTTTGCACCATATTTCATGATCTTGGTGAGTGTTTCTGGCTTTAGTTTTAGCATTTCATCTCCCCAAATTGATAACGTTTGCAAAAATTCAAACATTTCTTGCACGCGTTTTTTAGCTTCGAGTTCGTTTTTATCAAATTTACTTTCTTCCAAAAAACGCTTTAAAAAACTCACTGTTGGGTCAAATTCGCGATGTTTGCGTTGCGAAATCACTGTAAAAAATAAACTCCAAACATCCAGAGAAGTTTCAAAATAGTCTCGTCTGTCTCCCATCATGTGCGTAATGTGAATCAAGTTCCAGTTTTGCAATTCTTTTAGGCTATTGCTCACGTTTGACCGCGCCACTATGAGCGCCTCGGCAATTTGCTCTGCATTTGCTGGCTTACCAATAAAGTATAGAAAAGCATGGATTTGAGAGACGGTGCGGTTAATGCCCCAGCGTGCGCCCATCTCGCCCCAATGCAAAATAAATTGTCGCGCTAAATCGCTTAATTCTATTTGATTATCTAAAACAACATCGTCCGCCATGATTTTTCCCTTATTACTTAACTTGACGAATTATCTGATATAACATATATTTCTGTCAATACAGAAACTACAGAAATTATTTGGAGTGATATGAAAATTTTAGTCTTAGGCGGTAAGGGCTTTATTGGCAGCCAAGTGGCGAGCGCCTTAAAGGCCAAAGGTGCAGAGGTAATTATTGGTAGTCGCAAAGCAATTGCCGATAAAAATAATATTCGCGAGATTAAGCTTCACGAAATACAAAATCTCAAAAGCTGGCTTGATGAGTTCCAGAGTTTGGACATGATTGTTAATTGTGTTGGCATTTTGCGTGAGCGCTCAGGTGAAACCTACGAAGCAATCCACATTGAGGCTCCGGCGACGATGGCAAATGCATGTGCTCAGCTAAATGCCATTCATCCATATATCTGCGCTAGGGCTAACAGCTAATGCAAAAAGTCGGTTTATTAAATCTAAGTATGCCGGTGAACAAGCAATTTTAGCGAGTGGGGCAAACGCCGTAATAGTCAGGGTGCCGTTGTTGGATGGCGAGGGTGGCTATAGCGCAAAATGGTTTAGACGAGTTGCCAATTGGCCATTGCAATTAGTAATGCAATCAGAAGGGTTGGTGGCGCCCCTGCAAGTAGCTGATTTAGGCCAAGCGATTGCGAATATGTGCTTAACAGATCTGCCCGAATTGCCCAATATAGTAGAGCTAGGTGGTGCTGACGTGTTGAGTATTCCAGATTACTTAACTATGCTCAGGAAAGCGCAAGGTTTGAAACCAGCCATACAAATTGCAATTCCTAAATGGGTTGTAAAGTTAACTAGCCACGTATTTGATTTGCTTGCGTGGACGCCACTATCATTTGGACACTATGAATTGATGCAAGGTTATAACGTGCCTGCTGTGAATAGGTTGCCTATGTTATTGGGACGCAAGCCACAAGAATTTACATGGATAAAAAATAATCAAATACATGTGTTAACAAAGGTGAAGGTATTATGGGATCAATCTTGATGGTCGTGCTGTTTTTTCTGCTATCGCTCGGATTGGCGGTATTCTTTTTAAGTTTATTGGTGCGAGGTCTAATACTATTTCCTGTCGAGGCTTTAGAAAAAGGTCGTGATGTTGCTACTGCCAAGTACGGATTTAGCGTATTTTTTAGCGTGTTCATACTTGTTTTAGAGCTCGCAAACTTGATAGGGTTTTCTTGGCAAAGAATGCGTATTGTCAGCAATAAGGAGTTAATCAATTCCGCGAGCCAAAAGCACGTTATTGGGGTAGCTGGTATTGGGAAATAGATAATGATTTAATGGATAAGTTATTAGGTTTTACGCGTTATCAAGTGCTGCTACTAGATACGGTGGTGATATTAGATGTGGCTGGCAAGCCTTTATTTACTCGTTCTCCAACGGAATGTGGGCTGGGCGATAGTGGTTGCCCCGCAGTGATACCAGACAATCCTGAGCAAGGTATTGTAGGCACGGTACAACTTGGCCCACCCGATTACAAGCCTGCATCAAAGCAAGATTTATCTTTTGAATGGAATGGTGAGGTTGCAACTGACATGAAAACATGGGGAGACAAAACAAAGGGCCAATTATTTACAAAGGGTCATTGCTTTTCCGCTTATATCAAATCGCCAAAATTATACGACCTTAAAGTAAAAGCTAAAGGTCAAGACATGGTGACTATAAATCATGGCTACGGGTTTTATTTGGTTTCAATTAAAGAGCCCAACGTTTATGGCATGTTGCGTATTTCTAAAGAAGTGTTTTTAAAGTCACAGCATTGCGATACAGGGGTGAGAAAAAACTGGCCAAATGTAGGAGGTGGAGGATGGATTAGATGAATGGTTTATATCCACTCACCATCTATCAATTTTTCTAGTGGTTTGAAGTTTTGTTTATACATCATTTTTTTGCTGTCTTTGATCCAGTAACCTAGGTACAAATAAGGTAAGCCCAAGTTCTTAGCCCATTCGATTTGCCATAAAACATTATATGTTCCATAGCTAGTCTTGGTGTTGCTGGTATCGTAAAAGGTATAAACAGCTGAAATGCCATCACGTACAATATCAATAACGCTAACCATTTTCAGCTGGTTATGTTCTCTAAATTCAACTAATACGCTTTCCACATTGCTTTGGCATAGAAAATTTCTATATTGCTCGGCATCGTCTTTTTCAGGCTTTTCATTCTGAATTGAATTTTTATCGTTAGAACTTTTATCTAATTGACGTGCATCTAAGTGACGTGCGTTTTGGTAGGCTGAATAGAGCGCATAGTGCTCTTCATGAAACGCAACATTTATAATAGCGACACTTAAATTATTATGTTGTTTATAAGCACGTTTTTGGCTACGGCTAGGTATAAAGTCTTGCAGAATAACTCTTACTGGTATGCATTCTCGACAGTTCTCGCAATGTGGTCGATAGGCAAATTTTCCGCTACGTCTGAAGCCTTGTTGTATGAGGCCACTGTAAACATTGGCATCAATCAGATGTTGTGGAGAGGCGATTAAACTTTGTGCGAGTTTATTGGGCAAATAGCCGCAACTGTAGCCAGTAGTTACGTAAAACTGTAGCTTTTGTAGAGGTTTGTCGCTGGGTAAGCTCATGTTATAAATTATATGCTGATTTTTGTAAGAGGGTTCGTCACTCCAAGTAGTTTCATGGTGAAAATTTCTTCGTTGCAATAATTGTAAAGTGTTCCTACTTGGAATATATCAACTAAAATTACCAAGGTCTTCGCTATGTAGTAGGCTGCTAAAGCAACTCAGTTCCATGCAAAAATTTGGTTATTTACATGTGAAAGGCTTCCCTACAAAAGTCTTGATAATCTTTCTGCAAAATCATCTCGGCTAATTTCGCGAGCACCTAGTCTGCTGAGGTGTGCAGTTTTCATTTGGCAATCTATCATTTCAATGCCTTCAGTTTTGAGCTTTTGCACGAGCGAGACAAAAGCTACTTTTGATGCATCTGTAATGTGGTGAAACATGCTTTCACCATAAAACATCTTACCAATTTTAACGCCATAGCAACCGCCAACTAGTTTGTTATCAAGCCAACATTCGGCACTTATGGCAAAGCCTGCGTTAAACATTGCGCAGTATGCTTCGATGATATCATCGGTAATCCAAGTGCCTGGCTGACCATCACGTAATGTGTCACTACAAGTGGCAATCACTTGACGAAAAGCTGTGTTGAAGCGTATCTCAAATGGTGATTTACCATTATTTTTTTTGAGTGTTTTAGCAAGTGAGCTTGATATTTTTAATTCAGATGGAAACAGTACCATCCGTGGATTGGGGCTCCACCACAGTATTGGTTCACCATTACTGAACCAGGGGAATATGCCTTGCCTGTAAGCATCAAGTAATCGTGCTAAAGATAAATCGCCGCCAATAGCCAGCAAACCATTGGGCTCACATAATGCATTTTCTAATGGGGGAAAAAGGCAATCTTTATCAATCGCTGAGACGCGGCCAGTGGGTAATTGGTAATAAGCTATTGTCATGTTAATCGCAGTATCTTTTATTGATTTTGCATCATAACTTTGTCACATTGCAATGCTGTAACTCAGTATGTCATTACAAGGAGGAATAATAAATGGAATTAATTTATAAAAAAACATCCAAAGGCATCAATGAGATCGCCACCCGCCAAGATGGCTTAACTCTGAAGTTGCGCCCTTACCTGATAGTTGTCGATGGCAATAAGTCGGTGAAGTACTTAAAGATACTAAACCCAGCGTTAAAAAACTTGCCACTGGTATTAGCGAATTTAAGTGAAGAAGGTTTTATCGCTTCTGAGCGTCGCTAAGAAAATTTGTTAGCCAAGTCTAGATAGCTAGGCAAGGGCTTAAATAAGCATCCACAAGGCCATGCCTGCCATGAGTAAGTCTTCAATAACAGTGACTGTGCTCATTGGTAGATTAAATACCGCGCCTAAACAGGCACAACGTATTTTTTGTTTATTTGTCACAGCGCGTATCACGCCTAAACTAGAAAAAGTCATGACAATCAAAGTAAGCCAATTAGTGAGCGTGGGTTGCCAAGCCAATAAGTAGGATATGCCCAAGCCTAACTCAATAAAAGCATATAGATAACCATAAGGTTTAAAGCGCATGGCCAGTAAGTCGTACATGGCGTAGCTATCGGCAAAACCCTGCAAATTTAAGAGTTTGAAAAATGAAAATACTAAAAAGAAACCGGCCATAAAGTTAGGCATAAAGCGGTGTAACTCAAAGCCACCCTGTGTGAATTCAACGGTCAATGCTACCAACAGAATATAAGCAAATATCAATAATAAAGGCTTGTAAGTAGCAAGCCAGCTAGGGTTATCTACGATGTCGTTCGTTTTATTTACCGATGCGGGCTGTGCAGTCTTAGTTTCGCTGAGTGCGTAATGTCCTACTTTGCTAAGCGCATTGTTAAGCGCAACTAATGCTATACGAGGATTGGTCAGCAGTGCTTGTGGTGGTTGCAAGGTTACCTCGACAGATTCCGCATACTCGCTAAGCGTAGCTTTAACTCGGCCAACACAGCCACCGCAGGTCATGCCCGATATGGCATATTTGGATATACTCATGATTCAGTACTTTAATTAATTTTCAATACTTACAATATTGAGCGAAAGGCAGAAAAATGCAATATCTCATTATGAAATATCTCATTACAGCAGGTTTAGTTGTAGTGGTGTCAGAGTTTGCAAAACGCAGCGATAAATTGGGTGGTTTGATTGCTGCACTGCCGTTAGTAACAGTACTTACTTTGATTTGGCTTTATGTAGAGCAGCAACCTACGAGTAAGATTGCCAATCATGCGTATTATACCTTTTGGTATGTATTACCGACTTTGCCAATGTTTTTGCTTTTTCCATACTTGCTTCCAAGGTGGGGATTTGTATTTAGTTTGTTGGCCTCTATGGCTCTTACAATCGTGGTGTTTTTTCTTTTTGCACTTTTAGTAAGGCAATTTGGCATAGAGTTGCTCTAAGTAAAAGTCAGTGTGCAAATGAATGTGGAAATATAGTAAAAAAAGCTTCTTAATCATGCCATTAGCGCGTAAAATGCGCGGTCTTATATCGTTATAAATACCTAAGTAGAAATCTTGGAACAATACTCAACAATGCTCGCAAAGCCTATTCATACCTATCGCCCTTATTGGGCGAAGCGGTTTGGTTCGGCCCCAGTTTTGCCTATGAGCCGCGCCGAGATGGATGTACTGGGTTGGGATAGTTGCGACATCATTTTAATTACTGGCGATTGCTATATTGATCACCCAAGTTTTGGTATGGCGTTAGTGGGTCGCTTGCTAGAAGCACAGGGTTTCCGTGTAGGTATTATTGCGCAACCAGATTGGCAAAATGCGAATGCTTTTAAAGCGCTCGGTAAGCCCAATTTATATTTTGGTGTTACAGCTGGCAATATGGACAGCATGGTAAATCGCTATACGGCAGATAGAAAAATCCGTAGCGATGATGCCTATACGCCAGACGCTGCTCCTAACAAACGGCCAGACCGTGCGGTGCTGGTGTATAGCCAACGCTGTCGTGAGGCTTACTCAGATGTGCCGTTAGTCATAGGCAGTATTGAAGCAAGTTTGCGCCGTATTGCGCATTATGATTACTGGAGCGACAAAGTTCGCCGCAGTATTTTGGTGGATTCGAAAGCGGACATTTTGCTCTATGGCAATGCTGAACGTGCTTTGGTTGAATTGAGTCATCGTATCGCCAAAGGTGAAAAAGTAGCCAATATTCAAGACATTCGCGGTACAGCTTTTCTGCGTAAAAAAATCCCAGAGGGCTGGAACGAGATTGAAAGTACTAAGTTAGACCGCCCAGGTCCGGTTGATAAGGCGATTGACCCGTATGAAATGAAAATGGGCAAGGCCGATGCTAGTTGTGCGACTGATGACAGCAAACCGAAGGCAACCTTGCCAGAAGGTACAAAAGCCATTGAAATTGTGCGTAAGCCAAAAGCAGATAGAGCTAAGCAAGTCGTACGTTTGCCTGATTACGAAGCCGTAGCGCAAGACCCAGTGTTGTATGCGCATGCTTCACGTGTTTTGCACTTAGAGGCTAACCCAGGTAATGCACGTGCTTTAGTACAAAAGCATGGCGATCGGGAAGTGTGGTTAAATCCGCCGCCGATACCACTGACGACCAAAGAGATGGACTATGTGTACGACATGCCGTATGCGCGTAAGCCACATCCTATCTATAAAAACGCAAAAATTCCAGCTTGGGAGATGATACGTTTTAGCGTGAATATCATGCGCGGCTGCTTCGGCGGCTGCACATTCTGTAGCATTACCGAGCATGAAGGCCGCATTATTCAAAGCCGCTCAGAAGAATCAATTCTGAAAGAAGTTGAGGAGATTCGCGACAAAGTGGATGGCTTTACGGGCGTAATTTCTGATCTTGGCGGACCTACGGCCAATATGTATCGTATCGCTTGCAAGAGTGAAAAAATTGAACAATCTTGTCGCAAACTAAGCTGTGTGTATCCAGGTATTTGAGAGAACTTGAATACTGACCATAGTGCATTGATTCAGTTATATCGCAAAGCACGCGCCATTAAAGGTGTGAAGAAAATTTTAATTGGCAGTGGATTGCGTTACGACCTTGCTGTTAAATCGCCAGAATATGTAAAAGAACTGGTGCAGCATCATGTAGGAGGCTACCTAAAAATTGCCCCTGAGCATAGTGAAGAAAACGTGCTTAGCAAGATGATGAAACCAGGCATGGGCGCCTATGATGAATTCAAAGTGATGTTTGAAAAATTCAGTGCCGAAGCTGGTAAAAAACAATACCTGATTCCATATTTCATTGCGGCACATCCAGGCACCACGGATGACGATATGCTTAATTTGGCATTATGGTTGAAAAAATATGACTTTAAGCTAGATCAGGTACAAACATTCACGCCTACACCGATGGCTATGGCGACTGCTATGTATCATTCTGGCAAGAATCCACTACGTAAAGTCACGGCAGATTCTGATGATGTGCCGATTCCTAAAGCGGGCAATGTACGTAAGTTGCATAAGGCCTTTATCCGCTATCACGACCCTAATAACTGGCCAATGCTGCGTGAGGCTTTAAAAAAAATGGGGCGAGCTGATTTAATTGGAAATGGTAAGCAACATTTGATTCCAGCTTGGCAGCCTCTTTCAAGCAAGCCAGTCACGACTGTGCGTGGTGAACAGTTAGAGCGAACTATTCGTCCTAGACGTGTGTCGGAAAGCAAGCGCAAATATTCTTAAAAATCCAAGTTTCGTCGCTATGCTGCGTTGTTCACAAAAAATTACTCCTTACATATTAATATATGCGGCGTTATAATTTTTTTGTTCGCGTCTTGCCTAGCTTAGAAACTTGAATTTTAGTGGCACTTAATCACAAGGTATTGTCATGTTGTTTAACAGCTTTCACTCTAAGGTCAACTATGTCTCTTAATCTGCAAAAAATAATCAAAAGCCTAATTGCATTTAGTTTTCTAGTAACGCTAAGCGCCAATGTTTCAGCCGAACAGGGTCTGTTCTGGAAAGTTGAATCTCCCACTGGTAAAACCAGTTATTTGTTCGGCACTATGCACACCGATGATAATCGTGTCACGGACTTTTTACCCGCAATCAATAATGCATTAAAGTCTGTAGATGCTTTTATGATGGAAACGCTAGCACCCAATGACCCTAGTGTCTTTATGATGCCTGACGGTGATTTGAAAACGATACTTACCGAAAATGAATTGGATAAAGTATATGAGCTTGCTGAGTTTCATGTAATGCATCGCGATGCTGCTACGCATATGAAGCCATGGATATTAGCCGTAGTATTTGACTCACCAAAGCCGCTAACACCTTTTGCGCAAGATAACTTGCTGATGTCTAAATCCGAGGATTTGGGCAAAGAAGTGATTGGCATAGAGGATAGCCAAGAGCATTTTGGTGTGATGGATGGTTTTAGTCGTGATGAACAACTTATTATGTTGCGTGCGGTATTAAAACGTTCGCAGCAAGTTAAAGAGCGTGACTTTGAGTCATTGATGACTGCTTACTTAGCAGGTGATAGCGATAAAGTGGCTGCATTGGACGAAAAAATCACCGGAGGTATGTTACCCCCAGCACTTTGGGAAAAAATGCGTACCAAGTTACTTGATGAGCGTAACGTAGTGATGGCAAAGCGCATAGAGGATGAAGCGGCTAATAGAAATGTATTTGTTGCAGTAGGCGCTTCACATTTAGCCGGTAAAGGTGGGTTGATTGCTAGGTTGAAAAATGCTGGCTATAAAATGACAGCGATCAAGTAATTACTTAATCTAAACGCATACTTGAATCTGGACGGGTAGCCCACCAGATAAGCCAAATCAACCCAGCTTGTACTGGAAAACGGATAGTCAATGCCCACTCTGGAATGCTAGGAAACAACTCTGGGTGTTGATACATTTGTATATTCGCGAGTGTGACAATTGCAGTGAGTAACATCAAGCCATAACCCGCAAAACTTCGTACAGGCTTGACCCATAGTCCAACAGCACCGAGTAGTTCAAATGCGCCGCTGATATAGACACAAGCTAAATGGAATGGCATATAGGGCGGCATAATACGTAAAAATGGCTCAGGCATCGCGAAGTGGGCAATTCCGCCGATGAAAAACCAAGTGAATATGAATAATCTAGCAATAGTTTGGCGGTTAGATTTTAGGCTAGAATTTGGGTTGAGTTTAATGGCTGTTTTTTGTTGGTAAGTCATTAAAATTTTAGCTATATAAAGTTTCGTCTAGCGCAAATATAAAGCTTAGAGGACTAAAATTTAATGTGCTGGATTTGAGAACATTGCCGCTTCACGTTCAATAGTTTCAATTGCCAAATCAAAATCTAATGATTTATCAAAGAAATATTTCACGCCTAAATCTTTAGCAAGTTTACGATATTGTGAGTTCGCATGATTGGTAAGCATAATCAACACAGGTGCTTTAAAAGGATAACCCGTTTTTTGTGTATGCCTAATCACCTCAAATCCGTTGCCTTCTGCCAACTCAATATCCAGTAATAACATATCAAACTGTTGGGTATCGAGTAGCGCTAGCGCATTACTTTGTGTCGCTGCGATGCCATCTACTGTTAAGTTATTATCGCCGCTAAGTACTTCCATTAGTGCGTCACGAATCAATACTGAATCTTCAACCAATAATACTTTCATAGGTTGAACGTTAGTAATTGGAGCATATTGAGAGGCGGACATTTTTTACACTATTTCTTTACGGAATTTGTTAAACATAAGAGCACTATACGCAAATAAAATACATAACAATATAGGGCTTTGTCCTACACTTGCTGACAAGTGGGTATTTACTAACATGGTTAAGAAATCAACTCATTCTTAATTGCATAATAGGTTAAATCTGCGTTGGTTTTTAGGCTCATTTTTTCTAGTATCCTGGTTCTGTAAGTACTTACAGTTTTGATGCTGATATTTAGCTCAGTCGCAATATCAGTCGGACTCAAGCCGCCAGCTAGCTTGAAAAAAACTTGAAACTCTCTATCTGAAAGTGCTTCGTGAAGTTGTTTTTCTGTAGGGTGTGCTAATTGCTCGGTCATTAATTCTGCTAATTCAGCAGAAATGTAACGCTTACCATTGGCAATGGTTCTAATCGCCTTAATGATTTCATCTGAGTCTGCATCTTTTGATAAATAACCTTTACAGCCACTACGGATTAAATTGAGTGCATATTGTGCCTCAGCATACCCACTTAAGATTAGTACTGGAAGATCTGGGGATATATGTTTTAAATCATGAAGTGTGTCTACGCCATTTTTATCTGGCATAGAAATGTCTAATACTATGATGTCATAAGTATTTTTACGTACCAGTAAAAGTGCTTCAACGCCTGAAGAAGCTTCACCTGTAACTTCTAAATCGACTTCCAGCTCAATCAGGTTTTTAAGACCTTGACGCACAATGCTGTGATCATCGACTAATAAAATCTTTTTCATGACGTAACCTAAAACGCTAAGTGACTATTAGAACATAGTATGTGAAGGCAAATAATTATTTCAAGCCGCAATTACTTGTTAGCCTCATCAGAAGTATCTGCCGTACCATCGAGACCGCCCCTAAAAACTAGCCAGTCTGTTTCAACTTGTTTCATAGAGCGACTAAATAACGGTTCTTTTTTCCATGAGTAGCGGATCAAAGCAAAAATTCCAATGCCGATTAAGATGGGTAAAATCATTGCAGTTCCTAAAATTGTGTCGCGATTTGGGCTATTCCACGCAGTCGCAAATAGCCAAAGTATTCCTGTTAAAGCAGAACATGCTGCAGCGAGTAAAACCAACATATAACCAATAAAACTATTCACCATGCGTTTTATATCGTCGTTAAAGTTTTTCTTAAAAATAACGGCGCGGCTTTCTGCCATCACTGCTATATGTTCTTTAACAGTACCAAACTGCGAGCTAAAATCAGTTTTTACGTGGCTCATGCGGTTACGTAAAAATAGAACAATGAGTAATTTAGCAGCAGTTTTCCAGATAGTGAATTTTCCATTTCTTATTGGTTTATAGTAATTGGCTATTACTTAGAAGATTGTTTAGTACCCAAAATATAACCTACTAAGATGCCAGCCCCTAGTGCTACTGCTAAGCTTAAAATTGGTTTGTCTTGCACTGTTTGCAGAGTACGTTCTTTACCAGCTTGATAGGCATGCGTTACTTCATCTTGTACTACGCCTTTTAACTCAACCGCTTTATCAACGATTTGATTTTTTATTTCAGTTGCTTTAGAACCATCTGTATATTGTGCTAATAATGATTTTAAACTATCAATCACGTGGTAAGCATCTTCTTTAGTTTCGCGGCTTTTTTCTTGTAACTTGCTGCTTAGGCTAGAAGCTGATGCTTTTACATCATTAGCCACGTCATTGATATTTTCTTTTGTATTATCTACAAACTCTGAAATGTTTTCTTTTACTTCTGCATTTTTAGTTTCTGGTGTTTTATTAATATTAAACATGATCAATTCCTTGTGGTTATAAATATTTAAAAATAAAGTTGCTACTAATATTTAGCGTTTACTGCCTATTAAGAATGAAATAATAGTGATGGCTAAGAACACGAAAAATAAAATCTTTGCAATCCCAGCCGCACCTGCAGCAATTCCACTAAAGCCAAATACGGCTGCGATAATTGCTATAATGAAAAATACAATGGTGTAATGAAGCATGATAGATTCCTTTCCAAACTCCAATATTGAAGATAAATGCACGACGTTTACTTTACTAAAGGGTTTCATTTACCATCAGCAGCTATCTTCTGATTTTGCTGTAAGAAACCGCTTACATTTATAATAATGAGTTAAGTTAAAGTATTTAATTACAGCGCTAATAATTACAATACCAAGCTAATACCTAAAACCGTAGCTAAGACTACGAGCACTGCTAAAACAATAAAGATGAAGAAAAAAATCTTAGCGATTTTAGTCGCACCTGATTCAACGCCTTTAAACCCAAATAAGCCTGCGACAACTGCAATGATAACAAATACGATTGCGTAATAAAGCATGA
>JBKJRF010000006.1:0-14629 GCA_046594825.1 Methylotenera sp. | reverse complement strand
AGCAATTGCAGTATTCAAACGTACCATTTCACCGGGTTTTACATTAGCAGGTTGATTTAAACCTTTTAATCCAGTTGCAAATGCAGCCACTAAGTCCGTACGAGCGAATGTTGGTGCGAACTAATTAGTTTTTTAATAATTGTTTGAAATAAAAGCGGAATCTTAAGAAGTTTAGGTTCCGCTTTTTTATTAAGATACTTAATCAGTTATCCATGTTTTGTTGTTGCTGAGTATAAAATTTTTTAATGATGTGATTGATAATAAAAATGCTAAAAATTTTAACTACCTGCCTGTTTTGTACAATGTTGATGCAAACAGCTAACGCAACACCTTATATTCCAAATACACCTGACCAAGTTCTAGAAAAGCTCCCAGCCACAACAAATTCCTCTGTAAAGAAATTTAAAAACTTACGTTTACAGCTTGCATCAGACCCGAATAATATTCAACTCGCATCACAACTCACTAGGCCCTATATTGAACAGTCGAGGGAAGAGGGTGATCCGCGATACCTTGGTTATGCCCAAGCAGCCCTCGCACCTTGGTGGAAACTAACTCAACCGCCAGTTGATATTTTAATTTTAAGAGCAACACTTTTACAAAGCACGCACCAGTTCGATAAATCTTTAGCCGACCTGAATCTTGTGCTTAAGCTAGACCACAACAATGGTCAGGCTTGGCTTACCCGTGCAACAATTTTGCAAGTTCAAGGGGAGTATGCGAAAGCAGTACAAAGTTGCGAACAGCTTTATTCGCTAGCACCTGCATTAATTACTTTAACCTGTACATCAAATGTTAATAATTTAAGCGGTCACGCAGCACAGAGTTATCAAGGGCTAATGCAAGGACTTGAACAAGAAAATGATAGCAGTCCATCTATTCAGATTTGGGTGCTTACGTTACTAGCTGAAATGGCCGAACGCTTAGGTGATATTGCTGCAGCAGAAAAACACTTTCAGCATGCAATTGGATTAGGTGAACCAGACTCTTATCTTTTGGGCGCATATTCTGATTTTTTACTTGACCAACATCGTCCACAACAAGTGGCGAAATTACTAAAAGATAAGACTAAAATTGACCCATTATTATTGCGCTATGCTGAAGCACTTACAGCTATGCATTTGCCTGAAGGAAAAATTCAAATTGAAGCTATTCGGCAGCGGTTTGATGCGGCTATGATGCGCGGTGATACTGTGCACCAGCGAGAGCAATCACGTTTTGAATTGCGACTAATGCATAACCCTAAGCGTGCGCTGGAAATTGCAAGGCTCAACTGGGAAATACAAAAAGAACCAGCAGATGCTAGAGTTTATTTAGAAGCTGCATTGGCCTTGAATGATAAAAATGCAACACTACCGTTAATTAGTTGGATTGAATCACATCATTTGGAAGATGCGGCATTAAAAAGATTGGTGTCTAGTCAGAGCGCTCAGTATAAGGCCACAAAATGAGCAAGCATACACAGGTGTTGCGTTTAATCGTTTTAATTTTCTGCCTGTGGCAGGTTACAGCTTACGCGCATAAACCTAGTGACAGTTATTTAGCCGTTGTAGTTGAAAATAGTAAAATCAATGGTCAGTGGGATATTGCGTTACGTGATTTGGACTATGCCATAGGGCTTGATGAAGATGCTAATAGTGAGATTACTTGGCAAGAAGTCCTTAATAAGCAGAAAGCAATAAATGCGTATGCTTTTGCAAGGCTTAACATTCAGGGCGAACAAGTTAATTGTCCAGTCACGCCAACGCAAATGCTCATTGACCATCATACTGACGGCGCTTATGCCGTACTTAAATTCGCTGCCAATTGCACAAAAACTCTTGCTAGTCTTAGCTTACGTTACACCTTGTTTTCTGAGCTAGATCCATCGCATCGTGGTTTGCTGAGGCTGGAATTTAAAAAGATGACTAAAACAGCTGTTTTTGGGCCAGATCATCCATTGCAAGTATTTGTGTTAGAAAAAGTAAATCATTTAAACGAATTCAAAGAATATCTAGTTGAAGGTATTTGGCATATTTGGAAAGGGTATGATCATATCTTATTCTTATTGTCCTTATTGTTACCCGCAGTTTTTATTCGAGTAGGTAAGGATTGGCTTACTTCAGAAAGTTTTAAGCCTACATTAATAGATGTAGTTAAAGTTGTCACTGCCTTTACTGTCGCACATTCTATTACTCTAACGTTAGCCACACTACACGTGGTGTCTTTACCTAGCAGATGGGTTGAGGCTGCTATTGCATTGTCAGTAGTGTTGGCAGCACTCAACAATGTGTTTCCTGTTATTTTAAAAGATCGTTGGTTAGTTGCTTTTGCTTTTGGTTTGATACATGGATTCGGATTTGCTGCCGTACTTTCTGATCTTGGGTTGCAGGGAGTTACATTAATACTAGCCTTAATCGGGTTTAATCTAGGTGTCGAAATTGGTCAAATTGGTATTTTGAGTGTGTATATTCCAGTTAGCTATTTAATACGAAGAACTTGGTTTTATAAGTATATGATTTTTTATGTTGGTTCTATATTAATAGTTTGTATCGCAAGTGCTTGGTTAATTGAGCGTATTTTTAATATGGCGTTGTTTTCTGTAGCAAACTTTACTGCTATGATAAATCTAGTTAAAACAATTTTATAAAGTGAATTTACACATGAAAAAAAATGCGCTTTTAAATTCAGGATTTACTTTGCTAGAACTGCTGGTTGTAATGGTAATTATCGGCTTACTTGCAGGCTATGTTGGCCCGCGTTATTTTGCCCAAATTGGTAAATCAGAAACAAAAGTCGCACGTTCTCAAATTGATGCTTTAGAAAAAGCTTTAGATCAATATAGGCTAGATACTGGACATTATCCTACAACAGAGCAAGGCCTAAATTACCTTAACACGCGCCCCACAAACGAGCCGCGTTGGGACGGCCCATACCTCAAAAAAAACGTACCCGTAGATCCTTGGGGAAAACCTTATTTGTATCGCCAACCGGGGGAGCATGGGGAGTTCGATTTATTTTCTTATGGCAAAGACGGTCAGCCAGGTGGCACAAGTGACGCAGTTGATGTCACCAACTGGTAAACTATTATTTGCGTATTAACTTTCATTGAGCCTTCATTGCAAACTATGACTGAACAAATGTATTACAAGATACAAGGCCTAGACGATAGCGGTCGTTTTGTGTCAGTGGAGCTTGCTGCCTCAAGTTTGCATGAGGCAGAACAACTAGGTGTTGCCCAAGGCCTGCAAGTGATGGCAATTAACCCAATAAATCAAAGTATTCTGACGATATTTAAGACAAGTGGCGTCAAAAAATTTCCGTTGCTTATGTTTAATGAAGAGTTGCTGGCGTTGCTTGAAGCAGGCTTGTCTATAGTTCAAACACTGGAAACTTTGCTAGAGAAAGAAACTAAAACCGAGAGTCGCCAAATATTAAGCGCTGTTGTTGCGAGTTTGCATGAAGGGCATACGCTGTCAGTTGCTTTTCAATCGCAACATGCAGCTTTCCCCAATTTGTATGTAGCTACTATAAGGTCAAGTGAGCGGAGCGGCAACCTAGTGGAGTCTATTCGCAGGTATGTGGCTTATCAACTACAAGTTGATCAGATACGCAAAAAAATTATTGCCGCCGCTATTTATCCTACGTTGCTTTTAGTTGTTGGTGGTTTGGTTGTATTGTTCTTGTTGATATACGTGATTCCAAAGTTTAGTCATATTTATGCTGACGTTGGCCATGAACTTACATTTTCCTCTCAACTGCTTGTGCAATGGGGAACACTCATTGAACAACATGGCGGTCTAATGGCAGTGATTGTGGCAACAATATTGGGTGTTGTCGCGTTTCTTAGTTCAAGATCTAATGTAAGGGGCTGGATATTTGAAATGATGTGGCGCATGCCAGTCATAGGTGAACGTATGCGTATCTATCAACTTTCGAGGTTTTATCGTACGCTTGGTATGCTGATGAGTGCAGGCATACCCATTATGCCAGCGTTGGAGCAAGTGGCGGGCTTGTTAGATAAACGCTTACAAATGCGACTAGTCACAGCTAGAAATGATGTGCGTAGTGGCCAACCGTTGTCTTTGGCGTTAGAACACAGCAATCTTTCAACGCCAGTGGCTAATAGGCTGTTGCGAGTAGGTGAAAGCACTGGGCAGATGGGAGGCATGATGGATCGTATAGCCGACTTTCATGAAGAAGAGCTTAGGCGCTGGATTGATTGGGGAAGCAGGCTGTTTGAGCCATTGTTAATGACTTTTTTGGGTATAGTCATAGGCGGTATTATTGTACTTATGTATATGCCTATATTCGAATTAGCTGGGAGTATCCAATAATGGCGCTGGAGATTAAACAGAAAATCACAGTAGACTACCTAAAAAAGGCGCGCACGGAGGCTTTATTATCTAAGCGGCGCTTGATTGCTGTACTTGAAGATCAGGCAAACCTGCCACAGCTTGAATTTTTACGTTTAGTGAGTGGGCTATGTGATTATCCTTTTATGGATATGTCTGAGCTGCATGCACTGCAGGCGGATTTCGAGAATCTATCTTTTGCCGAATGCCTACAACGTGAGTGCTTGCCTTTACGGAATGCTGAAGGTCAATTTTTATTGGTAATTGCTGATCCCTTTTCAGATAATATTCGAGAATGGGCTTGGGCTAGGATAGTGGAGCCTTTTAGTTTTGTACTAGCACATCATAGCGATATACAAGCCTATTTTACGCGCCAAGAAGAGTCTCAGGGTGCAATGGATAATTGGGTTCAAATTGAAGATGGAGCGACAGGCACTATGGATGGTGAGGTCGTCTCACTTAAATCGATTGCGGAAGATACGAGTCCTGTTGTGCGCCTTGTGCACTCTACGCTATACGATGCGCTTAAAATCGGTGTAAGTGATATTCACTTAGAAACTGGCGCTGCGGGATTGGTAATTAAATACCGTATTGATGGTGTGCTTTCGCAAATTGGAGCAATTAACGGTATTGATACTGCAGAACAAGTGCTTTCTCGCCTCAAAGTTATGTCTGAGCTTGATATTGCTGAACGCCGTATTCCACAGGATGGTCGATTTAAACTATTGGTACAAGGTCGTGCTGTAGACTTTCGTGTATCAATAATGCCTAGCATTCATGGTGAAGATGCAGTGTTGCGTATATTAGATAGGAAAACGCTCACTGATCAAGTGGCTGGATTGCGTTTAGAAGCACTCGGATTCGATGAAGATGCTAAATTTATTATTCGGCGCCTAAGCCGAGAGCCTTATGGCATGTTGTTAGTCACAGGCCCTACTGGCTCCGGTAAAACGACCACTTTGTATGCGGCAATTTCTGAAATCAATAATGGCCATGACAAGATTATCACTATTGAAGATCCTGTTGAATATCAATTGCCAGGCATTTTACAGATTCCAGTGAACGAGAAAAAAGGCTTAACTTTTGCGCGAGGGCTGCGTTCTATATTACGACATGATCCTGATAAAATTATGGTCGGCGAGATACGCGACTCTGAAACTGCGCAGATTGCTATTCAATCTGCACTTACTGGGCATTTGGTTTTTACTACCGTGCATGCTAACAATGTGTTTGATGTGCTTGGCAGATTTTTGCATATGGGAGTCGACACTTACAGCTTTGTCGCTGCTTTAAATGGCATTATTGCCCAGCGCTTAGTGCGTATCAATTGTCAAGATTGCAAAGTTACAGATTTACCGGATTCACAACTACTTAAAGAGTCTGGATTGAGCGAGGCGGACGTAGTTGATTATCAATTTGCCATAGGTCGTGGCTGTGGTAAATGCCGTGGCACTGGCTTTAAAGGACGTAAAGCGATTGCTGAAATGCTGATTCTCAATGATGAGTTAAGAGAACTGATTGCAACGCGCCAGCCGATACGTATCATCAAAGAAGCTGCTAAAAAATATAACACACGCTTCTTACGCCAATCTGCACTAGAGCTGGTGAAACTTGGGGAAACTACATTACAGGAGATTAATCGTGTCACTTTTGTCTCCTGATCATATAAGACTAGGCCTAGGTAACTCTTATGCGGTACTGGCAAAAATTAAAGGCAATAAGCTAACACATTGGCGTATGCAAACTTGGCCGTTATCAGGAGATGTGAAAACCACAAACCATGGCTGGCAGCGCGGCATTGAGGCCGTAACTAGTTGGTTAGCTGAATTCAATATGCGCAGTTCGCAAGTTAGTGTATTTCTATCAGCTGAGCTTGGTTTATTGCATCTTTTGCCATGGCGAGATGATGCACAGGATCCAAGTTCACAAGCTATTATTGCGAACAGTTACTTTAGTCGTGTTCATAGCAACTTCTCCCAGCAATGGAAAACTGTTGTTGAACCTACTGGTTTTGAACAACCATGGATTGCAAGTGCTGTAAGTAATGACTTATTACAAAGTTTTAATCAGATACTGAATAACGAGTCTTGTAATTTGCATTCAGTAGAGCCGCTATGCCTTTCAATTTACAATGAGGTGCGTCGCCAATTGGGAAAAACTGCTTGTTGGCTAATTGTGCCTGAAACTACAAAACTTAATACGATACATCTGCGTGGTGGTCATATACAGCTTCTATGCAACTTGCCAGCAGACAGCCTGCAACATGAAACAATTTCCAGTCTTTTATTAAGAGAAAGTCGACTTGCTGGCTTACCCGATGCCCCCACTTCTATTTTTATAGTCACTGCTAATAACGTTACTGATACTGTCAAGCATACCTCCATTATGCTAGATATAGGCTGGAAGCCTGCATCGAGTATACCTTTGACTAACCCATTTCATTTAATAGGGGTGCCTAGTTGAGAGCAGTACGGATAAATTTTATACGGCCAATTTCAACATTTAAGGTTGTTCTGAGGCTTGTTATTTTAGCGTCAGGAGTTTTACTAGTTATCTATTCCTTTGTGCAACAACAGCATATTGGTGCTGAAAGAACAGCATTACAATGGCAAATTGACCATTTTGTTAAAAGTGATGTGACGCAAACTAAACTAGCTCGTACGCCTAATAATTTAAATAAAGAAGATGAGGCAATGAAGCATATGCGTGAAGTAGTACACCTGCTTAATACCCCATGGAATAAATTATTTACAACTTTGGAGCAGGCGACTAGTAAAGATATCTATGTGATGACTGTTGCGCCAAATTTGGCGCAACGCTCGCTGAATTTACAGGCTAGTGCGACTGATATCAAGGCTGCAATTGATTTTACGCAAAGGCTTTCAGTGAGTGGGACGCTCAGCCAAATACATCTCATACAAGAAGAGCCAGATCAAGATAGAACACAATTTCCACTTAACTTCCTGATTACTGCAACTTGGAATATTGCACTATGAAAAAGTTTACATGGTATTTACGTCAAACTGCACAAGCCCTCGGTAACTTGGGTTTGGCGGGTATTGGTTTGCTGATCTTAGGGTTTGTTTTACAAGTTATCGAGATTCAGCCTGTAAAAAAAGAAGTGACACAGCTAAATAGACAGCTGGCGACTATCAAGAAGCATCCGCAAGAAATCAAAAGTTTCGCCCCCAGTCAGCAACTTGCGCTGATTTATGATTTTTTCCCTCAAAGTTCAATGCTTTCAGAACAACTGAAAGCATTGCATCAGATTACTGATGCGAAAGAGCTTTATTTAGGTAAGGTGGATTATAAGTTGTCGAAAGTGTCCGGCACCCCACTTGAGCGCTACGATATTAGTTATGAAATAAAAACAGACTATCCAACTTTAAGGCAGTACATTGCTGATTTGTTAATTAAATTGCCTAATGCTGCCTTAGACAGTATTGAATTGCAGCGAGTGAATGATGAAGGCGAAGTACCAGAAGCTAAACTGAATATTGTTCTTTATTACCGAGAACGCTCCTAATGTACAGCATGACTAAAACCCGCTGGGGATTGCTAGCTGTGCTTTTTGCTACTTTGTTGGCAGCTTATTTTGCACCTTCTACGGACGATGAAATACAGCCTGCCAAAGAAATAGGTAGTCAGGTTGAAAAGCGGGTCAGTGATTCAGTGGCTGGGAATATTAATAATGATATTAATTTAGTCAATGGATTGAGTCCCGATTTAAAACCAGATACGAGAGCAGCTTTAGATAGGCTACCCGTAGATTTATTCTATCGAGAGCAATCCAAAGCAGATAAGATGATTAATGCTATTAATGCGTCTAAGCCAACTGCTCCGGCGTTGCCATTTATTTATATGGGCAAGCTTGCTGAAAACGGTAATATCTCAGTATTTCTTACTCGTGATGACAAGCCGTATGTCGTACATATCGGCGACGTGATTGATGGTGTATATCGTATTGATGCTATTCATTCAACATTATTAGAGATGACTTATCTGCCATTAAGCCAAAAACAGACGTTGAATATGCTTGGCAATACTAATAGTGTTACGAACGTTACTTCAGTGACAGAAGAAGGTCAGGTCAATGCACAAAGTAGTGGCATTAGTGATACAGAAACTCAAAGAATAAGAGAGGCCTTAGGTAAGTTAATGGGGCAAACTAAAGGAAAATAGTAATGACACCTAGACTGAAAAAACTATTAAGTTATGGATTAGTTTCGTTTACTTTAGTCAGTTGTAGTGAAATGCCGTTTCATCAGAGGCAGCATGAACTTCAACCACAAGAACGTTTAGATCAAGCTGAACAACGGGTGAGAAATAATCCTACTGACAAAGATGCTAAAGTAGATTTAGCTAATCAACGTTATCGTCTTATTAATCAATATTTTGCGGTTGTGACGGATGCATTAAAAGCCAATGACACTGAATTAGCGAAAGCTAACTTGGATAAGATTTTACAGATTGAAGCTAATAATCTGCGTGCATTAGATACACTCAAGCAGCTGGAGCTAAATACACAGCACGAGGCTTCTGTTGCAATGGCGCAAGATTTACTTACTAATGGTAATAATACGGAAGCTAGCAAAATTCTACGTCAAGTCTTGATAGAAAATCCTAACTATTTAGTTGCTCGCAACCTGTTGCAGGATATAAAAGACAAAGAGGCTAAAGACCAAATTACACCGCGAAAACTAAAGCTCAAAGGTGCTAAGACAATATCCCTAGACTTTCGTGAAGCTAATTTGCGCAATATCTTTGAAGTCATCTCTATATCAAGTGGCATTAATATTGTACTTGACCCTAACCTCAGGCCTGATCTAAAAGCCTCTATTTTTGTCAAAGATGCTTCAGTTGAAGAGGTGCTAGATTTTCTACTGCTTATGCATCAACTGAATAAAAAAGTGCTCACTGAAAATTCGATACTGATATACCCAATAGCCAAAGCTGCACAATATGAAGACTTGGTGTTACGCACCTATTATTTAAACCATGCAGATGCTAAGCAAACTGCTAATCTTATCAAGGCGATGATGCCAATAAAAGATATTTTTATTGATGATAAGCTTAATATGATCAGCATGAAAGCAACTTATGAACAATTGCAAGATGTAGAAAAGCTTATCAATAATGAAGATTTACCTGATCCTGAAGTTTTGTTAGATGTAGAGGTATTAGAAGTTAAGCGCTCACGTTTGACAGATATAGGATTTAGTTTTCCTGATAATTTTTCAGTAATAGCAAATCCTCGAACATCTACTGGCACAGGGGTTAATGGGAGTAGCTTAGTTTTAAATGATTTGAAGAACATTTCATCTAGCCGTATTGCAGTTTCACCTACATTGTCTTTAAATCTTTTGCGTCAAGATGCTGATAGTAATTTGCTGGCCAATCCTAGAATACGCGTGCTAAACCGTGAAAAAGCTAAGATTCATATTGGAGATAAAATTCCAATTCCTGTGACTACTATAGGCTCGGGTAATAGTAATTTTGTTGGTCAGTCTGCTAATTATTTAGATGTTGGATTAAAGTTAGATGTAGAACCTAGAGTACTCTTAGATAATAATGTAGCGATACGTATTGGCCTTGAAGTTAGTAGCGCTACTTTTTTTGCGGGTTCACTTTTCCCCACCATAGGTACACGCAACACTAGCACGGTAATGATGGCCGCCGACGGTGAAACTCAGGTGCTTGCTGGCCTAATCAACGATGAAGATAGGAAGAGTACACGCAAAGTGCCAGGTTTGAGTGATATCCCATTGTTAGGACGTTTGTTTAATGATCCTAATGAAAATAAATCTAAAACAGAAATTGTATTGTTAATTACACCACATGTTTTGCGTAATATTCAGCGTCCTGATTCAAAAAATGCTGAATTTTATGGAGGTACAAATGGACGTAATGCTCCATTGAATATTAATCCAGCTGCGATGTTACAACAATTTATTGGTTTGCCAATTGCTCAACCACCTGCTTTGCCTCAAGCCAATCAGCCTGCTGCAGCTGCTCCAGCTGTTCCAGCAACATTACCATTCGGTGGCAATCAGCTTGGTAAGCCCGTTGGTAGTGATCAATAGTTTGGAATATTATTCTTTTGATGAAACAACCAACTAAAAGACTGCTAGGATTTTCATTAGTTGAATTGTTAATTAGTCTAGCTATACTTGCCCTCCTCGCAACCCTTGCTGTGCCTACGATGGAGCTTACAAATAAGCGCCAACATGAGCAAGAACTTAGAATAGCGCTCAGTGAAATTCGATTGGCTATAGATGCTTATAAAACGGCAAGTGATGAGGGTAAAATAACACGTAAAGCAGATGAAAGTGGCTATCCACCGAATTTGGAAGCATTGTATGTAGGTGTGATTGATGCTTCTAACTTAGATAAAAAGAAAATATTCTTTCTTAGGCGCTTACCGCGTGATCCATTTTTCCCTGATGCCAATGTTGATGCAGCCAATACGTGGGCTAAACGAAGTTATGTTAGTGATTACGATAAGCCTCAAGCAGGAAAAGATGTTTACGATATTTACTCTATGTCTCCAGAGCAAGCCCTTAATGGAACATCCTATAAAGACTGGTAACTAATAATGTTAAAGTACAAGAACTTAGGATTTACTTTAATTGAGCTATTAGTAGTCATGGCTATTATTGGCACATTGTTATCGGTAGTAGCGCCAAGATACTTCACAAGTTTGCAGCATGCTAAAGAGACTTCACTTAAGCAAGATTTATCTATAATGCGCGAGGCAATAAGTCATTTTTATGGGGATAAGGACCGTTATCCAGAAAGTATTAATGAATTAGTCGAGCGTAAATACCTAAAAGCAACCCCTGTCGATCCTATTACCCAAAGTAGCACCACTTGGCTTATTATTTCGCCTGATGATCAAACAAAGTCTGGAGTCTACAATATTATCAGTGGCGCAGAAGGCGCAGCAAGTGATGGCACCCCTTACAACACTTATTAAGCCAGATAGCTGATGAAGTTTGATTGTAAAAAATATTTAAACGGCTTCACTTACTTTGGTGTTTTATTTGTAGTGGTATTGATTGGGCTGGCCTTAAGTGGGGCGTCAGTAATCTGGCAATTTCAGGTACAACGGCAAAAAGAGCAACAATTACTGTTTATCGGTCATCAGTATACAAACGCAATTGCCAGCTATTACCACGCCGCACCCGGGGGCGTGAAGCACTATCCAAAAACCATCGCCGAATTACTGAGAGATCCACGCTATCAAAATGTTAAACGCCATTTGCGCAAACCCTGGCTTGACCCTTTTACAATAAAAAGTGATTGGGTGCTAATACGTACCAAACAGGGCGGCATTGCAGGGATATCTAGTCTTGCAAGTGGTACGCCCATCAAGCAAGCAGGATTTGGTAACGAAGCTCTTGATCGACTATTAGGCGGTAAAACCAGTTACCAGCAATGGAGGTTTATCTATATTGCAGCAATCGATGAAAATCCACATTCGGATTTTACTTCTGACAACAACGGAGATGATGCGGAGCAGGAAGGTGCAGAGGAAAGCGCTAGCGCTAATTTTGACCAGGATCAGTCAGAGCAGGAAGAGGAAAATGGAGAAGAATTTCTGGAAGATAAATCATCTGGAACCGCACATTTAACAGATAACCCAGTAGTAAAGAAATAAGCTCCTGCAGAATAGCCGGAGCTTTTGATCTGAGCGTTACCAAAGTTTGTTAGAAAATAATGCCCACATTGTCAGCAGTATGGGGGTCATTAACTCCGCAAATTGGGTGTTGTCCAAGAGCGGTTGGAGTTGCTACTAGGCTTAATACATCAACAGCTATGCCTGTAAATACATCCAGTCCAAGATTTCGGCGCAACGAATAAGCTACCGTATGGTCACGGCAAGAAGTGTCGCCAGATGCGCCAACCGCACCCACCTTTATGCCATTTTTATACAACGCAACTCCGCCGCCAAACACATTAACACCGCCTATACGTTTGTTTTTCAAAAAATCAGAGTTTTTGCCATATGATACAGGTGAGCCGCCATAAGCTTTGCTGGCATCTACTGGATTACTGTGTTGTAAACCATACAGGCTACCACCAGGTACAACTGTTGCATAAATCGAACCAGTTGCTAAAGAAAGTCCATCAAGACTAAAGGCATTAGCAGTATTAGCTTTCTGTGCCGAAATTATACGGCTACCTAGCCAAGCGCTGTTACCAGCTTTAGCACCACCTAAATCATCATTTCCATTAGTAGCATACACGTGACAGACTTTACCTGTTTCATCCACCATTGTCACCCACATAGGTAGGCCAAAACCAAAAACATTGGTAGCTGATACCGCTAGTCTGGCTTGAGCTTCAAATTCACTTCTACTTACATCTGAACATGCAGCTTGAGATAACTGGGCAAAGGTCAACATAAACAAACTACTAATTGCTAAACGTATAGAAATATTCATTTTAATACTCCCTAAAATTGGTTGATTAAAAATACCCCCACAACTTGGTTGATTGAAAATTAATTTTTTACATTTGTTACAATATATTATCATTATATTTTTAAGAAAAAGTCAATAATTATTTTAAAATAGATTATTGTTTAAAATCATATAGATAAAAGTGACCTGATGTAAAATGTACTTTGCATATCATTCAAACGTGCTGGGGAATTTTAAAAATATAAACCAACAGTTAGATACGTGGGCTTCCATAAACGCTGAAGACAAACATCAATGTCCTAATTGTTGTTGTTCAAGATGAATGGGGGTGTAAAAAAGTTATATAAACCAGGCCTCAACTATCAAGGGTTGCTGTGAGTATCGATGATTGCACACGTATTAGAGCCTTAAAAATCTATGAATTTCACAATCAAACCAGCTCAATAGATTTTATAAACTACGTAGTCGAGAAATTCCCCTTCAGAATTAAGACCATTCGAACGGACAATGGTCATGAGTTCCAGACCAAGTTTCAATGGCATATATCCGACTTAGGTTTGTTGCATGTTTATATTAAACCTGCAACGCCAAGGCTTAATGGCAAAGTTGAGCGTTCACACCTGACGGATCAGCGCGAGTTTTATCAAATGCTAGATTACGCTGGCGACGTCAATTTACGAGAAAAACTAGCGCAATGGGAGAGCTACTACAATTTCCTTAGGCCACATTCTGCACACGGTGGAAAAACGCCCTACGAAATGCTAAAACATCGTATGTTGGGGTAATATTGTGATGTCAGCCTAAGTCAGATAAAAGACAACTAGCTGCTTTAAAGAAAGTCGAAGGGCTACTTAGTAGACGATACTGCCTGATACCGTAAGCAGACTTTCAAATTTTGAGCGTGTGCTATTAAGCGATACACATTTCGGGCCTACAGCCGTCATTAAGAGTGTGAAATACTTTCCAAATTAGGTGTAGAAAAAGCTTCCAAGAGTTTTCACTATTTAATGTGATTCATGATTGTTTAACCTTCATTTGCTGCTCCTTTAGGTAACTTTATCATTAGCTAAGGACTCCTGTTTTAGAGAACAAGGTCAGTCAAATAGATTTCTGATTCTGTAATTTTAATGTTCTGGTAGATGCTTATAATCTTAATTGTATAATAATCTCTCTAAAGGTTTTCAAATATAGAGTTCCTTAACGAATCCATTTTTCGATAGCGTACGTATAGAAGATAAGAGTTCTGCTAATATTTACTTTAAATTTGTTTAATTTTCTTAAATTTGAGGTCCATGCGTCTGTAGAAACTCTCGGTATCCTTTAGTGCAATAAACAATAAAACTGAATTTTGATTGCAAATTTTTTTGACTTAAAATTTTCCGGTATGACGAATTTATTTTTTAATACTGATTATGACATTCACTTAAAAATTGATTGTAAAAGGAATTTTGAATGTTACTCTCGTCCCTAAACAGAGGTTTGGCATCCGGCTTTAATGCACTTTTTTTTACGGCATTAGGTATTAATATTTCTTTTTGCGCCTATGCTGACGAGACAGAGAAAATTCTTGAGTCAGTTACGGTTGAAGCCTCCAGAACTAGCCAGCTTGGCATAGTGGATGCTGCTAGTGCTGGCATCATCACGGAAAAACAATTGGAAGCCCGAACCGTATACAGGCCAGGAGAAGTGCTTGAAGCCACGCCAGGCTTGATCGTCAGTCAGCATAGTGGTGAAGGTAAAGCCAATCAATTCTATCTGCGCGGAATCAATCTTGATCATGGTACAGATCTGCGAACGACGGTAGATGGCATGTTGGTCAATGAGCGCAGCCACTCACACGGCCAAGGCTGGACCGATCTTAACTTTCTT
>JBKJRF010000244.1:0-17793 GCA_046594825.1 Methylotenera sp. | reverse complement strand
TATGTTGATTAAAACGGTTAAATACCGTGTTGCAGGTAAAACAGAATTACCAGAATATACATATCGTGATTATGGTTCGCTAGTGAACTTAGGGCGCTACTCAACTGTAGGTAGCTTGATGGGTTCAGTTTCAGGTGGTAGCTTATTTATTGAGGGGATGTTTGCTAGGTTGATGTATCAATCCCTCTATAAAATGCATTTGATGGCATTGCATGGTTTCTTTTCTGTGTTTTTGCAAACATTGGCACGCATGATTACACGGCGCACTGAGGCGCAAGTGAAATTACATTAAACATTGAAATTGCGTTTGAACCAATAAATAAAGCCTCAGTTTTCACTGAGGCTTTTTTATGAGAGTAAATTTGAATAGATGCTAGTTACGCGAAGCTTGTATCTGTCGACGATACAGTCGATTAATTAGGCTCATTGAAATAATTACGAATAAGCCAAAAATTAAGACTATGTGATTAATCTGTAAGTTAGCTTTTACCATCAAGGTATAAGCTCCGCTTAATATTAGAATGCCTAAGTTTTCATTAAAATTCTGTACCGCAATTGAGTGACCAGCACCAATGAGTAAATGACCTCGGTGTTGTAATAGAGCGTTAAGAGGCACAACAAAAAAACCACTCAATACACCTATCATAAACAGTAATAAAGCGGCTACATGCCATTCTGTGATTAATACCATGGTAATTACTAGTATCCCCATAAAAATACCAGCAGGTAATACCTTTACAGAATTCTCAAGCGTTATGAAACGCGCTGCAATCACAGAGCCCAATGCCACTCCAACTGCAACTGTTGCTGTAAGTTGTGTTGAATGGTCTAAACCAAAGCCTAGTGCGATGCCAGCCCAAGCAATTACAACCAGCCTTAAAGTGGCACCAGCACCCCAAAATAAGGTAGTAACTGCAAGTGATACTTGGCCTTGTGGATCGCGCCAAAGTGCAATAAAAGACCGATAAAAATCACTTAGAATATAGAGCGGGTCTTTTTTAGCGATAGCATGATCGATAGGTAATTTAGGAATAAACATGTTGAAGCCGGCAGCGACTAAGTACATAGTGGCAATTGCTACCATGGCAATTTGTGGGCTAATGCCAGCCATTTTCCCACCGATAATTGCCCCTAGGATAATAGCAATAACGGTAGAACCCTCAATCCATCCATTGGCACTTACTAACTTTTCAGGCGGTAATAATTCCGTCAAAATTCCATATTTAGCTGGTGAATAAGCCGCCGCGCCTATACCAACAATGCCATAAGCATATAAAGGTGGCATGCCAAGTATCATAGCGACACTGCCAAAAAATTTGATACCGTTAGAAAGAAACATGACTCGGCCTTTTGGTAGCGCATCGGCGAATGAGCCAACAAAAGGGGCGAGTACTATGTAAGAAATGACAAAAAACTGCAAAAGCAAAGGTTCATGCCAGCCAGGCGCGTGCATTTGTTGCAATAAAGCAATAGCCGCAAACAGCAATGCATTATCAGCAAGTGCAGATAGAAACTGTGCGACCAGTAGGGTGTAAAAACCTTTACTCATGCTTTATCTACAAAGCTTCTGCCGCAAAATCAGCCAAACGAGAGCGCTCGCCACGTAGTAAGGTGACATGACCGTTATGTTCCCAACCTTTGAATCTATCTACAACGTAGGTAAGGCCAGAGCTACCTTCAGTTAAATATGGCGTATCAATTTGTGCAATATTACCCAAACAGACTACTTTAGTACCAGGACCTGCACGAGTGATGAGTGTTTTCATCTGTTTAGGCGTTAAGTTCTGCGCTTCATCAATAATTAAAAATTTATTTAAAAATGTACGACCGCGCATAAAGTTAAGTGATTTAACTTTGATACGGCTACGAATCAAGTCCTGTGTGGCGGCACGACCCCATTCACCTGCATCTTCATCACTTTTATTAAGTACATCCAAATTGTCGTCCAAGGCGCCCATCCAAGGGCCCATCTTTTCTTCTTCAGTACCGGGTAAGAAGCCTATGTCTTCCCCTACAGGTACCGTGACACGCGTCATGATAATCTCAGAATATATTTTCTTATCGAGCACCTGCGTAAGTGCTGACGCTAAGGTCAGTAAGGTTTTACCTGTACCTGCTTGACCTAATAAAGTGACAAAATCAATTTCAGGATCCATCAGTAAATTAAGTGCAAAGTTCTGCTCACGGTTTCGGGCAGTAATACCCCAAATATTATGTTTGGGAATTAAGTGGTCTTTCACTATTTCTAATACTGCGGTGTTACCTTCAACACTGCGCACCATCGCATGGAAAGGTTTCTCAAATTCGTAATACACGAACTCGTTCACTAAAAAGCTTTTGCAAAGCGGACCAGTTAGCCGATAGAACATGCGGCCGGATTCTTGCCAAGACTCAAGTGCTTTACTGTGTTTATCCCAGAAATCAGCGGGTAATTCTTTCATCCCCGTATATAAAAGTTCGGTGTCTTCTAATACTTTATCGTTAAAGTAATCTTCCGCAGGCATGCCCATGGCGCGCGCTTTGATACGGATATTGATGTCTTTGCTGACTAAGATTACTTGCCGATTCGGATGGCTTTTTTGTAAATCAAGCACCACACCTAAAATCTGGTTATCGGCTTTACTGCCTGCCAAGCCTGGTAACTCAACAGTCACTTGTGTCGTTTGTAAAAATAATCGACCAGTAAGATGTTTATTACCGTTGATTGCGAGAGGGCAGCCCAGTTCAAGGTCGATTAAATCTGTGCCTACAATTTCTTCTAAATTACGGCTGGCCTGGCGTGCATTACGTGCTACTTCAGTTAAACCTTTTTTATTGTTATCAAGTTCTTCCAGCGTTACCATTGGCAAAAAAATGTCATGTTCTTCAAAACGAAACAAACTTGAAGGGTCGTGCATTAAAACATTGGTATCAAGTACAAAAAGCTTAGTGGCACTAGACGGTTTATTAGCCATGAAATTACTTTCTATATATTAAGTGTTTGAACGAAATAAAACTGTATAAATAAGCTTAAAGCAGTTACATAAAACTAAAGTGTTTGAATAAAACTAAGTACTTCTGTTACATGGCCATCTACTTTAACGCCTCGCCATTCTTTTACTAATATGCCATTTTTATCAATGATAAACGTGCTCCGCTCTACACCGCGCACCTGTTTACCATACATGTTTTTCATTTTCATCACGCCGAATATTGAACAAGCGACCTCTTCAGTATCTGCGAGCAATTCAAATGGAAAAGTGAATTTAGCTTTGAAGTTTTCGTGTGATTTTAAGCTATCGCGCGATATACCAAAAACCTCAGTATTCTGTGATTGGAACTCAGTATAGGCATCCCTAAATTGCATACCTTGTGTGGTACAGCCTGGTGTTGAATCTTTAGGATAAAAATAGATGACTAAGTTTTTGCCAAGGTAATCAGCAAGTTTAAAAGTTTTACCGTTAGTTGCAGGTAACTCAAAATCTGGAACAGTTTGGTTTAACGTTAATGTATTCATAATGGTCTACCTACATTGTTGATAAAAAGCCTAGATTAGGCAAGAGGATATGTCATGAAAGTGACAATATTTCTATTGAGCATTTTAAATGCCAAATAAAAACTGCCTTATAAGGCTTTTAATTGGCAGGCAAGTTCAACATTTTAGGCAACATCATGGTAATTGCCGTGCCACCACCAGATCTTGCTTCGAATTTTAGCGAGCCACCTAAAGCATCGCACACCTTAAAGCTAAATGGAATGCCAATGCCAGTACCAAACCTTTTGGTGGTAGGCGCACTAATGGCACTGGGGTCAGGTGTAAACGGCATGCCACAACCACGATCTAGCAATTGTAGAATTAGTTCTTGTTGTGTAGTCTCAAGTTTAATTTCAATTTGACTCGCTATGCTCGAAGCATCAACTGCATTTAATAATAGATTGTAGATGACTTGCTCTAATAAATGCTGGTCGGTAAAAATAGTGTTATTTTTAGGCCAGATTGGTAATTTGAACTGTATAGATTTCTCTTTTATTCTTTGCTGTAATGGCACTAAAGCGCCTGCTACGATATCTTTAATTCTCGTTTCGCTTAATTGTGGTTTAAGCGGGTGTAAATAAGCTAGCAGTGCGCCAGTCCAGCGTTCTAACCTGTCTACAGTGTCGATAATACCATCTAATGACTCACGAGTTTCAATGTCATCCTCTTGGCAATCCATCACTTGTGCAGTCGCTCTAATGCTTGCCAAGGGGTTACGAATATTATGTGCCAACATGGGTACTAATAAGCCTTGTGCGGCTTGTTTTTCTGTACGTATCAGTGCTTCTTGGCTAATGACTAATCTATCTGCCATTTCATTGATGGCTTTAGATACTGACGCTAGCTCCTGAACACCTTCTTCCGGCGCTCTATAGGCTAAATTGCCAGCACTAATTTCGGAGGTGGCCCTCAATACGCCATTGATAGGCTTTACGATGGCACGTTTTAGAAATAGTCTAGAAAAAATTAAAAGCAATATTGCTAAAAGTAGCGGAATGATCAGTAAAATCATTGAGGTACGCTTAGTATTCTTAAGCTGCTTATTAAGCACAATTTGCTGTTGATTCAGCAGTTTTTCAGTGCGTGCCAGAATATCTTCATAACGTTTGAAAAGCCCAGTTTCTAGGTCTGAGTTTAAAGCACGTTTAATGGCGCTCTTGGTGGCATCATTGTTAATGCCCTTATTTTGGTCAAATAAAGACGATGTTTCAAATACGAACTCTTGATAACTCGCGTGTAAATCATTGATTGCAGATTTTTCAGCCTCACCTTTTGTGATTTTGTTAAGCTGTGCAAAGTGCTTTTCGACCGCAATCGTGAAGTTATCATATTCAGCACGTGCTCCGGAATCTTCTAAAAAGTAAGCATCAAACAACTCTTTCATTTGCCGATATAAATCGCCACGAGTTTGTTGTACTTCTTGTACAAGTGAACTGATACGATTGGACTCCTGACTCGATTTCCCCCACAGATGAATACCTACAGCACCTGCGGTAGCCGCTAAAATAATCAGAAGTATGAATGCTAGTTCATGGATGAGCAGCAAGTCTTTGAGGGATTTATTTTTCTTGATCACTTGTTAGATTCCGTGGGTAATAGATCAAGCGTATTTGTGAGATTACTCAAGTTTGAAAGGTATTGGCACTTTAATACTGAAGCTACTGCCACGCAAGGCATCAGGAGGTGCTGGAAATGGCGCTGCTTTGTCTACCATTGCTAGTGCCTCTTTGTCTAAAATATCAAAACTGCTGCTTTTAAGAATTTTTTTAGATTTTAAATTACCGTTACTATCAAGTTGTAGTTCTACTACCACTTCTCCTTGCCAGCCACGTGTTTGGGCGATTCTAGGATAATTTTTATATTTACCAATCGCCCCCCATAAAGTATTGCCATAGCTATCTCGTGCAGCATTCATATCTACTTGGCTTGGGCCAATAGGTTTTGGTAGTGTTGGCGGTATGGCAGCAGGAGGGGGTGTTAATTCAGGCGGTGGTGCAATTTGTGCAGGTTCTATTGGTGGCGGAACTGGTGGAGTACTATAAGGCGTAGGCTCACTTTTTTCTACCTTTGCAACAGGTAAAAACTTCACAATCGGTTTAGGGTCAACTTTAGTTTTCGGTTGGTCAGGTTTTGGTTTAATAGGTTCGGGTTGAATAGCGACTGGCGGTGGTTCAGGCTTACTCACTAACTCAACTTCGAATTGTGCTGGTGCTTTTACAGGGTTAAATTTGACATTAGGAATAATGACCGCAAAAAGTACATGCAACAATATTGAGCAGACAATGGCCCAGATAAGCGTATTTTCATGAGTTGCAGATTGTTTGATAGCGATATTCAAAGAAGCAAAAAGAACCTAAAAAGTGGCTGAGAATTAGATTAAACAAAAATTATACAACAAGGCTGCTCAGTTTCTGAGCGCTAATTATTATTGGTTACATGTAGCCAATTAGGTTGCAAATTTACTTTTAAAACTAAATCAATCATATTAAACCAAGCCGTCTAACACTTGCACTTGTACCGCTGAGCCAGCATCAAGGTTGCCGATCGTATCATTCAAGACAATAAAGCAATTGGCTAAGGACATCGAGCTTAAAATCGCCGAGCCCTGTGCACCTGTAGGCTTTACTTTCCAACTGCCATCAGCATCAGCAAATAATATTCCACGTTGGAATTCGGTACGACCAGTCATTTTTTTAATTGGCTCAGTACAGATGACATTAAACATTGGCAAAGGTGCGGGATTGGGTTGCCCCATAAGTATAAGCATCGCTTCGCGCACAAATTGATAAAAGGTCACCATTACTGCAACGGGGTTTCCAGGTAAGCCAAAGTAATGAGCGTTACCAATCTTGCCGTAAGCTAACGGCCGGCCTGGTTTCATCGCGATTTTCCAAAATACTACCTGACCATGTTTTGCTAGTAGTAGCTTCATGTAATCAGCTTCACCCACTGAAACGCCACCACTGGTGATGACCACGTCTGCTTGGCTTGATGCTGAAAGTAGTGTGGTTTCAAGTAAATCAGGGTCATCAGGAATGGCACCTAAATCGACTGCTTCTAAGCCTAAGCGACTTAGCATGCCAAACAAAGTATAGCGGTTGCTATCGTAAACTTGACCAGTTTGTAGTGGCTGACCAACGCTGGCTAATTCATCCCCAGTAGAAAAAAACGCAACTTTAAGTTTGCGATAATCAGTCACTTCGGCTATGCCTAGCGAAGCGATTAGCCCTAAATCAGCTGCGCGCATCATATGCCCAGCGGTCAATACTGTTTGACCCAATTGCAAGTCTTCACCTGCATAGCGTACGTTCATTCCACGCTTAGGCGTTTCGGTAAATGCAATGCTGTCGCTCTCAGCTTTGACTCTTTCTTGCATAATGACAGTATCGGCACCTTTAGGAAGCATGCCGCCCGTCATAATACGAACACATTCTCCTAATGCCAATTTGCCTGTAAACGCATTACCGGCAAACACTGTACCTATCATTTTTAAGATGGTTGGTTTGTCTGGTTGAATATCATTTGCATTAAACGCATAGCCATCCATCGCTGAATTATCGTAATTAGGTACATTAGCTGGTGATAAGATGTCTTGAGCTAGTACACGTCCTAAACTTTCACGTATAGGTAAAGTTTCAGTTTCCACTACAGGACTCAAAAACTGTTTAATAAATTGCCGTGCTTTGTTTACAGGCATAGAGTTTGGATCGTAATCATCCATGCAGCCTGGGTCGGCGACAATTTGTGACAATGAAGTAGGTATGGTCATGGAAGTGGGGAATTAATGTTAAGAATTTCTAGTATTATAAAGTCAGCAATCGCAGAAGTATTATTCAAATCTAAAATGGGAATAGTTAAATCAAGTGTTACATCAGTAGCAACTGCAATGATGTCATTATCTATATCTGCCAATAATGGCAAATTTGAATTGGCTCTATGTACTTCAATTTTGGGAATGTGAGCAGACTTAAAGCCTTCCACCAAAATTAAATCAGCATAATTTGGGTTGAGTTGTTCTAGTAATTCATACAAGTCAGCTTCATTAGAAGAAGCAGGGGTGCGAGTCATTTCTGTCATTAATGCCCATCGTTTACCAGAAGCAATTAAAGTTTGCACTGCACCTGACTCGCGAATCTGGTAGCTATCCTTACCCGGGTAATCAATATCAAACTGGTGGTGCGCATGTTTAATCACAGAGACACTGATATTGCGTTTCGCAAGCTCCGGAATTAATTGTGTGATTAAGGTGGTTTTGCCAGCATTACTACCTGCAGCGCAGATGCCTAGTATAGGTATGGTTTTATTCATGACTTAATTTTAGTTCAAGCGCGACCAACTCTTCAAAAGTATTCAGGTTGATAAAAGCTTCTGGGTTATCGCTAAAATCTACTTCAACATAATTTAAACTTTTTTGCCAAGCACTCACTTTGCGGTCACCTTGTTCTAAGTAAATTATTAGACTAGGCAGCACACTTTTTTTGCACAAGCAAAACACAGGGTGTGCATCACCATTACTGGTGGCAACGGCAATTTCTGCATGATGTTCCAGTAAACTTGAGAGTAAACGTTGTGCTAAATCCATCGGCAGTAAAGGTGAGTCGCATGGGACAGTCAGTAGATATTCGTGTTTTGTATACTTTAAGCCTAAACTTAACCCGGCTAAAGGCCCTATAAAGTCTGCCGTTTCATCTTGCAAAACAGCATAACCTAATGCTTGATATTGCGTAATTTCACGGTTGGCGTTGATGATTATCTCATTGACTTGTGGCGTTAAACGTTCAATAAGATGTTGGATGAGTGACTTGAGTTGTAGCTTTACTAAGCCTTTATCTATGCCACCCATCCTTGTCCCGCGCCCGCCAGCGAGAATAATGCTGGAAATTTCCATCACTAAAACTAGCCGCCAGTATGTGACATAAACCGAATTACCGCTGGTTCTGCGCGGCGTAAATCAAAATCATGGCCTGTGGCTTTAATCGACATACTACCTAAAATTGCGTCAATTAGCGGTTGGTCGTCATTTGGGAAATCTCTTAAAAGTGGCATTAAATCTACTTTATCTTCTTGCCCTAAGCATAAGTACAGCTCACCTTTGCAGGTAATACGTACGCGGTTACATGATTCACAGAAATTGTGAGAATGCGGCGAAATAAAGCCTATTTTTGTTGCTGTGTTCGCCATGCGCCAATAACGTGCTGGACCGCCAGTAGTCTCTGTGCTTGCAATGAGTGGATACTCACTTTGGAGTATTTTCAGCGTATCTGTGTTGCTGCAGAATGTAGACTCTCGTGAATGGTCTACATCGCCTAAGGGCATTTCTTCAATGAATGAAATATCAATCGCTTGTTTAATCGCAAAGTCGACCAAGGAAAGTGCTTCATCATCATTTACGCCGCGCATCAATACCGTATTTAGTTTGATGTTTTCAAAACCTGCAAGCTTGGCTGCTTGTATGCCACGTAATACTTTATCTAGCTCGCCAGTACGCGTTATTTTCTTGAAACGAGCTGCATCTAGGCTATCCACACTGATGTTAATTCGTTTAACACCTGCGTTTTTTAAATCTTGGGCTTGCTTTTCTAGCTGGCTGCCATTGGTAGTAAGCACTAACTCATTAAGTCCGTCTAGCTTGCCAACCTCTTCAAACAGCCATAATGCGTTTTTGCGTACCAAGGGCTCGCCACCTGTGATGCGTACCTTACTAACGCCTAAATTGACAAAGACTTTAACAAGCCGTGCACATTCTTCAAGACTTAACACTTCATCTCGAGGCAAAAAAGTCATGTCTTCACTCATGCAGTACACGCAGCGGAAATCACATCTGTCTGTAATGGATAGGCGAATGTAGTCAACAGTGCGACCAAACTGGTCTATTAAAGACTTAGTCAGCTGCTGTGATGTGGTTTTAGATGAATTAGGCACTTTTTTAATCATTATCTGTCGTATTGAGTATCGTGTGACAAATGTAATATACTAATATGTATAGAAATATAATGTTAGTCGTTTTGGAGAGAATAAGTTGCAAGATTTACAAACAAACCAAGATTTTCAAACTAGATTAACAGAGTTAATAGCTCAGCATCAATCTATGCCAGGTGCATTATTACCTTTGCTGCATGCTATTCAAGACGATATTGGTTATGTACCAGAATCGTCTTATTCAGCAATATCTAAAGGGTTGAGCTTATCTGTAGCTGAAGTGCATGGTGTGGTGACTTTTTATCATCATTTTCGCACGCACAAACCAGGCCGCCATATTTTGCAAATCTGTCGTGCTGAATCTTGTCAGTCAATGGGTTCTGAAGCCTTGGAAGCACATGCTAAAAAATGTTTGAATGTTGATTATCACCAAACTACTGCTGACCAAGCAATCACCTTAGAGCCAGTTTACTGCCTAGGTAATTGCGCACTCTCACCTGCAGTAATGATGGATGAAGAGGTTTATGGTCGCATGACACCTGCTGATTTGGATGCCTTGCTAGCGGAGGCGGTAGCTTAAATGAAAACAAAAATATATATTCCTCGCGATTCGAGTGCGCTTTCTATGGGCGCAGAAAAAGTAGCCATTGCTGTAGCGCTTGAGGCGAATAAGCGTGGTTTAGACGTAGAGATTGTTCGTAATGGCTCTCGTGGCTTATATTGGCTGGAGACTATGGTAGAAGTGGCGACCGATAAAGGCCGTGTGGCTTATGGTCCAGTGAAAGTCAAAGATGTCGCCTCTCTTTTTGATGCTGATTTTCTCAATAGCATGTCGTTAAATGTACAGCCTCATGCTTTATGTTTAGGGCTGACGGATGAGATTGATTGGCTCAAAAAACAGCAACGCTTAACTTTTGCCAGAGTAGGCATTACCGATCCGATTTCGCTAGATGATTATATTGTGCATGATGGCTACAAAGGCCTTAAAAGCGCATTGAAGTTGTCAGGGGCAGACATCGTAAAGATTGTCACAGATTCTGGGTTGCGTGGTCGAGGTGGTGCGGCGTTCCCAACGGGTATTAAATGGAAGACTGTGCTTGGTTGTGAGTCAGCTGTAAAATACATTGTATGCAATGCCGATGAAGGCGATTCGGGTACTTTTTCAGATCGTATGATTATGGAAAACGACCCATTCGTGTTGATAGAAGGTATGACGATTGCCGGTATCGCTGTCGGCGCAACACAAGGATACATCTACTTACGTTCAGAATATCCTCATGCGCTAGTGGCCTTAAATAGTGCTATTAATGCCGCGAATCAGGCAGGATATCTGGGTAATAATGTTTTAGGTAGTGGAAAAAGCTTTCATCTAGAAGTGCGCCGTGCAGCCGGTGCTTATGTGTGTGGTGAAGAAACTTCAATGCTAGAAAGTTTGGAAGGTAAGCGAGGTTTAGTTCGATTCAAACCGCCACTTCCGGCAATAGAAGGATTGTTTGGCAAACCAACTGTAGTCAATAATGTAATTTCACTGGCAACAGTGCCCATTATTTTAGATAAAGGTGCACAATATTATGCTGATTATGGCATGGGTCGCTCACGCGGTACTTTGCCTATCCAGCTTGCTGGCAACCTTAAACATGGTGGATTGGTGGAATTGGCGTTTGGTATCACCTTGCGCGAATTATTGTATGATTTTGGCGGTGGGTCGGCCACAGGCCGCCCAATACGGGCAGTGCAAGTAGGTGGGCCACTCGGTGCATTTTTACCGGAATCGCAATTTGATACGCCTTTAGACTACGAAGAATTTAGCAAAATATGGGCAGTGTTAGGGCATGGTGGTATTGTGGCATTCGACGATACCGTGGATATGGCCAAGATGGCACGTTATGCGTTTGAATTTTGCGCCATTGAGTCATGCGGGAAATGTACACCATGCCGCATAGGCTCTACACGTGGCGCTGAAGTGATTGATAAAATCATTGCCGGAAAAGATATAGTAAAGAATATAAAACTGGTGCGCGATTTAAGCGACACCATGCTGAATGGTTCGCTGTGCGCACTGGGTGGCATGACGCCTTACCCGGTACTGAGCGCTATGAATCATTTTGCGGAAGATTTTTCTCCTAGAGATTTTGAATTGAAACAGTCTACAGCCATAGCTTAGGCATGGCATAAGAGAGCAAAAAATGGATGACTTAAAGTACAGCAATACACATCATCAACATGAGCATAGCCGCACCAACTATGATGACCAGCTAGATTACGGAACGCCAGCGAGTCAATCTGACATTCAAATTACGCTAACGATTGATGATCGAGAAATCACTGTGCCAGAAGGCACTTCTATCATGCGCGCCTCAATTATAGCGGGCATTAACGTGCCCAAGCTGTGTGCTACAGATAGTCTAGAACCTTTTGGCTCATGTCGTTTGTGTGTGGTGGAAATTGAAGGCCGTCGTGGTTATCCTGCATCTTGTACTACGCCTGTGGCAGAAGGTTTGATTGTCCATACGCAGACTTCAAAGCTGGCAGATATTCGTCGCGGCACGATGGAGCTTTATATTTCGGATCATCCATTAGACTGCCTGACCTGTGCAGCTAATGGGGATTGCGAGCTACAAGATATGGCGGGCGCTGTAGGTTTGCGCGAAGTGCGTTATGGCTATGAAGGTGAAAATCACCTCAAGGCCGAAAAAGACGAATCAAATCCTTATTTCACTTTTGATCCAAGCAAATGTATTGTTTGTTCACGTTGTGTGCGGGCATGTGAAGAAACCCAAGGTACTTATGCTTTAACTATTTCAGGTCGCGGTTTTGAATCTAAAGTCGCTTCAGGAATCAACAACTTTTTAGAGTCTGAATGCGTATCTTGCGGTGCTTGTGTGCAAGCTTGTCCAACGGCAACGCTCATGGAAAAAACTGTGATTGAAGCTGGTACGCCAGAGCATAGTGTTACAACCACTTGCGCCTATTGTGGTGTTGGTTGCTCGTTTAATGCTGAGATGAAAGGCGAAGAAGTGATTCGCATGGTGCCCAATAAAAATGGTGGCGCCAATCATGGTCATTCATGTGTTAAAGGACGATTTGCCTGGGGCTATGCAACGCATAAAGACCGCATTACTACACCTATGATACGTAAAAGTATTCATGATGAATGGCAACAAGTTAGCTGGGATGAAGCGGTAAATTATGCCGCAAGTGAAATCAAACGTATTCAGGCCAAATATGGCAAAGAAGCTGTGGGCGGCATCACATCATCACGTTGCACCAACGAAGAAGTTTATGTAGTACAAAAACTAGTTCGTGCCGTCTTTGGCAGCAATAATGTGGATACTTGTGCGCGTGTTTGTCATTCACCTACAGGGTATGGTTTGAAACAAACGATAGGTGAGTCTGCAGGTACGCAAACGTTTGATTCTGTGATGAAGTCTGACGTGATTTTAGTGATTGGTGCTAACCCAACTGATGGTCATCCTGTATTTGCATCACAAATGAAACGCCGCTTGCGTGAGGGTGCTAAGCTAATTATTGCAGACCCGCGTGCCATTGATTTAGTAGCGTCGCCACATGTTCAAGCAGACTACCACCTAAAATTGCAGCCAGGCACTAACGTCGCTTTGATTTCAGCCTTAGCCCACGTGATTGTGACTGAAGGCTTGGTGAATGAAGCGTTTGTAAAAGAACGTTGTGAGTGGGATTCATTTGTAGCTTGGCGCGATTTTGTTGCTCTTAAACAAAACTCACCAGAAGTGTTGGGTTTAGCGATGGGTGTGCCAGCAGAAGAACTTCGTGCCGCCGCGAGGTTATATGCTACGGGCGGAAATGCAGCGATTTACTACGGTTTGGGTGTCACTGAACATAGCCAAGGTTCTACCATGGTAATGGGTATTGCAAACCTTGCGATGGCGACAGGTAATATTGGTCGTGAAGGTGTGGGTGTGAACCCATTGCGTGGTCAAAATAACGTGCAAGGCTCATGCGATATGGGTTCTATGCCACATGAGTATCCTGGCTATCGCCATGTGTCAGATGATGCGACACGTGCACTATTTGAGTCTGCATGGGGCAGGCCACTGAGTAATGACCCAGGTTTACGTATCCCCAATATGCTTGATAATGCGATTGATGGTAGCTTTAAGGCATTGTATTGTGTGGGTGAAGATATTGTGCAATCTGACCCAAATACACAGCATGTAACGCATGCACTAGAGTCTATGGAATGTGTAATTGTCCAAGATTTATTTTTGAATGAAACGGCGATGTTTGCCCATGTGTTTTTTCCAGGTGCTTCATTCTTGGAAAAAAGTGGTACGTTTACCAATGCAGAACGTCGTATTTCACCAGTACGCCGTGTGATGACACCTAAGAATGGTATGGAGGATTGGGAAGTTACAGCAGCGTTATCGAATGCGCTTGGCTACCCTATGGATTACAAACATGCATCAGAGATCATGGATGAGGTGGCACACCTTACACCAACCTTTAAAGGCGTAAGTTTCAAAAAATTAGATGAACTTGGCAGCATACAATGGCCTTGTAACGATGAGCAACCTACAGGCACACCAACCATGCATATTGATGAGTTCGTGCGTGGAAAAGGCAAGTTCTTTGTCACTGAATATGTACCTACCAGTGAAAAAGTCACACCTAAATACCCATTGATTTTGACTACAGGCCGTATTCTTTCGCAATACAACGTAGGCGCACAAACCCGCCGTACTAAAAATGTGGCTTGGCATAGTGAAGATTTGGTCGAGATTCATCCACACGATGCAGAAGAGCGTGGCATAAAAGAGAATGATTGGGTTGGGATTGCCAGTCGTGCGGGTGAAACTGTATTGCGTGTAAAAATCACCGAGCGTGTACAACCTGGCGTGATTTACACTACTTTCCATCATCCTGAATCTGGTGCTAACGTGATTACTACTGAGAACTCAGATTGGGCAACTAACTGCCCTGAATTCAAAGTAACAGCGGTGCAAGTGACACGCGTGAACCAACTTTCTGATTGGCAGCAGCATTATCAAACATTTAGTGAAGCACAGTTGGCATTTGCAGGCAAAGATCTAGAGGCTGCGAAAGTAGATTGATAGCTCAAGTGATACGCTGCCAATTTCTTAGTAGGCTATAAAAATGTTTCAGATATGTTAGTTTTAGATGCCTCTTTAAATACTTTTGACGTCGTTAGATGGTGCGATAATGTATATGAGAGTACACAAGATCAACTTGCTGAAGAAGTACCAGTTGCGCTAATTTACAATGGTATTTCACATGCTGTGATGCTGGCGACACCACAAGATTTAGAAGATTTTGCTTTGGGTTTTTCACTATCTGAAGGTATTTTAAGCGACAAAAGCGAGCTATACAGTGTAGAAATTCGCGAGCAGGTTAAAGGCATAGAACTGCATTGTGAAATCGCGAGTGAACGTTTTGTACAATTAAAAGACCGTCGTCGTACCCTTGCAGGTAGAACAGGGTGCGGCTTATGTGGGTCTGAAAGCCTTGAGCAAGCATTACGCTATCCACAAAAGTTGGACGCCAAAGTAGTTTTTCATAAAAGTGCTATACAACGTGGTTTGCAAATGATGCCTATGCAGCAAAAGTTACAACAACAAACTGGCGCCACTCATGCCTGCGCATGGGTATTAGAAGATGGCACGGTAGGCATATTGCGCGAAGATGTTGGTCGCCACAATGCGCTAGATAAGCTAATTGGAGCGATTGCAAAAAACAATAGTACGTATGCTGGCTTTATCATCACAAGTAGCCGTGCCAGTTATGAAATGGTGCAAAAAACAGCGAGTGCGGGTATCAATATGTTAGTTGCTATCTCAGCGCCTACAGGCTTGGCAATTAGGATTGCGCAGCAATGTGGATTGACCTTGGTAGGCTTCGCACGAGAGAATAGCTATGTCGTTTACTCGCATCCAGAAAATTTAGTGCCCTAAAATTTAGAATTTTAAGATATCAGTTAAAGAGTCATTCACGTATGCAAATAGATCATTTAGTCACCATGGCCAATCAAATTGGTGATTTTTTTAAGTCGTTTCCCAATCAAGATCAAGCAAAAAAAGATATTGCTCATCATTTAAGCCGTTTTTGGGCAGGCAGTATGCGTCAGCAAATTCTATTGCATGTTATGGATAAAAATGGTGCAGGCCTACATGATATTGTGCGTGATGCTATTAGTGAACATCTCAATAATGCCGCTGCTAGCGAGCTTACATCAAGCCCCGATGATAGGTTAGGTTAGCCTAATTACTCAGTCGCTGAAATAGTCTAAAACTTTCTTTTCTATCGGCAGTACGTTTACCACTCCATTTTAGCTTCCATTCCGGACCTGGTTGCAATTTCCCAGTACCTTTCTCATCTTGAATTAAATAGAAATTGCAATCCAAGTGTTGTGTGATTTCAAATGGTTGTAGTTTGATATTGGTGTAATAATTAACCAGCATCAGTTGTGACTGGCCTATGTTTAAGCTATTTACGCAGACATGTTTTTTAGGAAGGGCTTTTTGCAGGCTACTAAAAACAGGTTGATAGCTTTTGGCTGAATCAATCAGTGGCAACCAGAGCGTCATCAGCAATCCCCAGCCAAAAGTCATACCAACGGCCCAGTTAGTGACTGTAGATTTATTGGTTTGTCTGGCGCGCAGACAAACTAAAGCCCACATGACTGTAGTCATGATTGCGAGCGTGAATGTTATCCAATTAAAGTAGGTGTCATTTGCACCCGATAAGAATTGCATACGCTCTTTAATTTTTGCGGGATGACCAGTCATCATTGCTATCCAGCCTAGCCAAATAAGTCCGCCAATTAGGCCAAATAGCATTACACCGAACCAGTTTAACGCTGCAGCAGCACCTCGTTTTAGATGCTCAACACTACCAGCGCCAAGTGCAACAATTGGCAGTAATAACGGTAGTGCGTTGATATCTTTAGAGGCTGCGCCTAGGCTTAACAGCAATAAAGTGCAGATGAAAAATACAATCATGAGTTGAAATTTTGGCTTTTCAAGTAATTGTTGGCGATAACGCCATAAACCCCATACCGCAAGCGGTAAGGCAGGCCATGCAAACCAAATTAAAATACGGATAAAGTATAAATGATTGAGCTGGTTACCCTGATTAAAGCTGGTGAGGTTAAGATGCCACCAATTGGCAAGCACTACAGGAGAGCGGTAATACAACAACACTATCCAGCTACCTATCAACGGGATTGCAATTAACAAAGCCGTACTTAACACGGTTATAAAACTTTGTGTGCGCCAAGCTTTGAAAGCTAGCAGCAAAGTCAATGCCGTACTTATCAATATTAGTAAGGGCATCATCCCATCAGATAAAAAGCCAATGCCAAGTGCCAATCCTAATAAACCACTTGCGCGCCAAGGACGCCGCTTAGAAAGTGCTAGTGCATAAAACCCAGTTGCAGTGCATGCTAAGCCAGCCACTTCAGCACTTAAGCTATGCGCTATGGTAACAAGGCCAATGGAGCCTATCATAATTAAAGCAGCATGGCGCCCGACGCCGCGTTCCCATAGTTCGCGCCCAGACATACCCACCATGAGCAATACGATGGAAATCCAAATAATATTGATTAACCTGGCGCCATCATGCATGCTCAAGAATGGCGACATCAATTTTGCACTTGCCGCTGCGGTTAGGTAGTATAAAGGGGGTGTTTCTGGAGAAGTCTGCCCAATTGCCATAGGAGCAATCAGGTTCCCGTTATATATAATATTTTTCACAATCACGATGCTAGTCGACTCTATTGGCTTCCAAGGTGCGTGGCCAACCAAACCTAGTACTATCCAAATAGCACACAATAGTAGTAGTAATTGCGTTTTAACGCTCTCACCCACGTGCGCACGTGGAGTGGACATATTGCCTTGCCCATCGTGATCAAGTTGAAAGCGCATATATTGTGTATTCGTATTTATTTTATTGTTATTAAGTAATTATTTTAACTGATTGCAGCAACTAGCATTAATCTTTTGGTTTTTGCCTGTGCCAAAATTTACACCGAAAATGAAACCAAAATAAAAAAGGCAGCCTAGGCTGCCTTATGATTTGCAAGCTAACTAGCAAACAGTTATTACATACCGTATTTTTTACGGAATTTATCAACACGACCAGCAGTATCTAAAATCATTTGTTTACCGGTATAGAACGGGTGTGATTTTGATGATACTTCGATTTTAACTAACGGATATTCTTTACCGTCAGTCCATTTAATTTTGTCTCTAGCGTTAATTGTAGAACGCGTAATGAAACTAAAGTCTGCACCGATGTCTTGAAAAACAACGTCGCGGTATTCTGGGTGAATTCCATCTTTCATAATATAGCCTCAGTATTTTTGC
>JBKJRF010000201.1:0-4388 GCA_046594825.1 Methylotenera sp. | reverse complement strand
TAAGTAGCTACGTCTAATGCGGAGCGTATTCTAACACTTGCTGAGATTTTGTCAGCAAAATTTCACAGATTTTTTACTTATTTTTAACATTACATTCAAAAAAATCAAAAGTAATTTTTTTAGCATGTATTCACCACTGAGTTTTATCTATGAAAATAAGCTTGGTGCTTAATTCTATTTATTTGCCAGTTTGGGATTTTAATCTCGACACTATGAACTAAGTTTGTAGCAAGTTTAAATAATAACAATTAAGTAAACACGTTAATATTAGCCACACTTCATTTACTCATGGAACACAAAATAATAAAAAAGCACACTTCCTTAATAGGAGATATGCTTTTCTTGCTTTTAACTAATTAATTGCTACTACTAGAGGCTACTTATTTGTCAACTCACGCACTATTTGCCATTGGCTATTGATACGTTCTAACTGCAACTCTTTATTCACTACATCACTAAAACCTTTGTTAGCTATACGTTTCATATTACATACTTGGCACCCAGTATCTGCCGTTTTAATCATCTTGTAAGTCGTAACGCTATAATCTTGCTTGAATTTTGCAGTCGCTTTATTGCCATCACAAGTCACTTGTAAATCATCAACTTTAAGTACAACTTTACCGTTTGTACTTAAACGTTCACGACGTTGGTTAGCCCATGCAGCTTTATCCAGCGAACCTTCCGGTGTGAATTTATCGGCATAAAACTTCAAATAGTTATCTGCATCTTTTTGACGACGAGCAGAGACCCAATCATTCACTCGAGTTGTCACATCTGCCACACTACAAGCAAGCGGTTTTGACTCAGTGATAACTTCAGGTTTAGCTCCCGTCGCTTTGACTAATGAAGTGTAAGTGCTACTCAATGGCTTTGCATCTGCAAGTAAAGCTGCCTTATCAACTGTAAGCTGTTCTGGTGATATTGCTTGACATACATTTTCGGTATCCATGTATTGCTCACGCTTGTATTCAGGTAAGTTTCCACGTGCTGCGCCAATTTTATTCAACAACTCACCTTGGCTTGCGTAAGTTCTGGCATAAGCAGTTTGCATGTCATACTCGGTATTTGCTAATGTGCGTTTAGCTTGAAAATATTCATTTTCTGTATCCAACAAATCCAACAAAGTGCGCTGACCTATATCAAATTGCTTGCGGTAAGCTTCACGCGCATTTTCAATTGAATTTTTATGCAATGTACGATATTTCAACTGTTCTTTTAATTGCTCAATATCATTATAGGCAATCACCAAAAGCTGACGGGTATCTACGCAAGCCTTGTCACGCTGATCTTGAGAATTATTTAACTTTTGCGCAGTTTGCTTGATTTGGTTTTTGTCGGAGAAGCCATTAAACAAGTTAAAGTCTAATGTAAGTTCTAGCACGTCCGCAGCAGAAGTACTGAATCTACCATCACTGCTCGTCCCTAGATTTTTACGTGCTTGTAAATCTAACCTAGGTGAATAGCGAGACTCTTTTGTTTTTACTTCATCTTTAGTTGCTTGAATATCTTCAATAGTCGACAATAAGTCTGGATTTTGACTGTAAGCTACCTTTAACGCTTCATTAGAGGTCGGCTCTACTCCAGCATTAAAAAAGGTAGGCGCTTCCAAAGTTTCGGGAGGAAGTTCTCCGTAAAGACGTTGCAAACGTGCTGTTACATCATGTAAATTTGTAGTTTCAGTCAATAAGTTAGCTTCAGCCAATGCCAAGCGGCCAGTGGCTTGTTCTAGATCAACTTTTCTAGCAACACCAGCATTCACTCGCTCTTGGATACGGTCAAATAATTGTTTATGCACCACATAGTTATCTTTAGCAAACTGAATCAGCTCACGATAGCGTAAAGTATCGATATAAGCTTTCATGAATTCAAGCGTGGTATTTTGCATCGCACTTTGTAGTTCATAATAACGTACTCGATTAGCATGACCTAAACGCTTCACTTCATTACTGGTAGCAAAACCATCAAAAATCATTTGCTTTAACACAAGCTCGTTATTCATACGAGGAATGGCAGTACCATTATTGATTGGGATGAGCTCTTCTTGTTTTCTATAGGTAGATACGATATCGGCTTTTGGAAAAAAGCCCCCACGAACAACATCTTGTTCAAATCCAGATTCTAAAAATTTATGGTATCGTGATTGCACTTCAGGATTTGAAGTGACAGTTTTTTCAACCATATCTTTTAATGTAACTAATTGCTCGGAAGCAAAGGCAGCGTTATCCATAAAGCTAGTTATACTAAAAAATGAAACTAGCGTAATTAGTTGGTATTTAAATTTATAATTCAAAAGTTGCTTTCCTGTTGCAATTTCAACATATTGCGTATTGTTCACATATGACTTTTTGTAACTGTCATCAATACTGCTGTTAATTACCTCTTTACACTTAGATGACACTGCATAAAACATGAGCAAAACTTATGCCTACATAAACTTTAGCTAAAGTTTTTATAAATTCTTATAATTTTTAGAATTCATTTATATGTACTTAACAATTAAGTACATATAAATTTTAGATTTTACATCTTTATTGAAAATCAAAGCAGATATTACTTGCTTCATTAAATTTAATCAACAAGCTATTGTTTTATTTGTATATTTATCGATAATAATTAACAAAATTTTACTTAGGCTAGAAGTAAATTAAATTGTTGTATAATCTATACAGGCCTATGTAAGGCTCAGTCCAAACTGCAAATATGAAGAATTATTGTTCTATCCAATTTAGTAAATTTTAATTATGCTATCAATAAGCAACTGATGAACCCATGAATTAATTGTCGATTTTTCGACAGGAGATACGAGAAATACCACGAAATGCCTAATAGGTAAATCAATTCTATTAGCTAGTTAATTTTGTGGGCTAAACGTTTAAAATTGAATGGAATAAATCAATATATTGCCTTATTCCCTTTGAGGTTGTGTAATGGTCTAAAATAGTTTGACGTGCAGCTAACCGCATTTTCTCAGTATTATCAAAATCAGTTATAAGCTTATCAACTGCATCTGCAATCTCGGTCATTGAGAAGAAATCAACTAACTGCCCGTTTTTCCCATGTTCAATAATCTCTCTCACTGGTGCTGTATTTGAACCAATCACTGGACATCCAACTGCCATTGCTTCCAGCATTGACCAAGACAATACAAACGGAACAGTTAAATAGATATGTGTTGACGATATTTGCAAAGCCTGTAAATAATTTTGATAAGGAACTCGACCTAAAAAGTGTACTCTACTTTCATCAATACTGATTTCCTTAAGCATTCTTTTACGCCAAGTATCATCCTTCTCCAATTTTCTGCCGTAACTAACTTCATCACCTCCAATAATAAGAAATTGAGTTTTAAGTCGACGCTGACAAATCAGCTCTATAGCGCGCATCATGATGTGAAAACCTCGATATGGCTCTAAATTGCGAGCCACATAAGTTATCACCTCATCATTTCTTGATAGTGTTTGTCCATTAGGCAAATAGTAAATCGCATCAGTTTTTGGTGTTGCTACTTCAGTATTGATTCCCTCATGGATTAAATGCAGCTTGTGTTGATACTCCTTTGGATGGGTACTTTTCTGCCATTCAGTTGGGCAGATTCCTGCATCTACAGCCTCTAAACTTAATTGGTGCGTGATATTTTTAGTACGTATCCTCAATATATCATCTAAAGTATTTGGAAACTCCGGGTCAAAATCGGCATCTGCTCCAGATGCTTGGTAATAAAATTCAAAAAATCCAATCAGTTTTGTCTTAGGGAATACATCTTTAACATAAAGTGCTTCCCCCCAACCTGTATGCGCAACTACGATATCTGGATAAAATCCAGATTCTTTTAGATTAAATAATAGCTTAGCAACTGCTTGACCATTTAATATATGTAACTCTGTAGATCTTATATAGTGATGTGTATGTTGGCTTGGAGCTCTTGAAGGTTGATATTGAATTACTTGAACCCCAGCTAATTTTGGCGCATGAGGCTGACAGATTGCGATTATTTGATGATTAGAGTCTTTACTAAGATGTTCAGCAAGATGCCGAAACTGCCCTGGAAAGTTTTGGTGAATGAATAGGATACGCATGAATGAATTTAATGGGGATCGAGACCTTTTGCATGAATCATGAATATTTTTTATATCCTAAGAATCATCATGCAAAAGTCCCTATTTATGGCTCTCGAAATGATCGATTTAAAGTATTGGTAATAGGATCAAGCAAATATTGTATGGCTGTACGGCTATGCGTCAAGATATAAACCTCGGCCGGCATGCCTGCCTGCCAGGATATAGCTTAATATCCGTCGCCAGCCTCTTTTAGCGAAGCACCCGCCGCTGCTAATGAAAGCATGACCAATGTTTCATTGCTACGAGAGGTCATGACACGGTCAAATAATT